>JAOAPP010000713.1 GCA_025462985.1 Bryobacterales bacterium
TCACAACTGCCGGCGAAGGGCGTCTAGAACGAAGGAAATCATCGTGCTTCGTCTAGTCTTGATCATCATTCTGTTCCTCCTGCTCCTTGGGGCGCTTCCTTCTTGGCCGTACAGCACGGGCTGGGGCTACTATCCGAGCGGCGGTTTGGGCCTGCTGCTCATCGTGGTGCTGGTCCTTGTCCTGCTCGATCGCCGTCGCCTTTAAGCGCTCTTCGCATCGCTTCCAAATGGGGTGCGCCAGTGCGAAACCCCACGCTGTCCGGGTCGTCCACTCTGTTGGAAGGACACGCAAATGAGCAGCGATCTTGAAGGAAAGCGAATAGCGATTCTGGCGACTGACGGCTTCGAACAGTCGGAGCTTCTGAAGCCTAAGGAGGCGCTGGAGAGTGCCGGGGCTGAAACGGATGTCATCTCGATAAAGGGCGGCCGCATCAAGGGCTGGGATATGGACAAGTGGGGTCAAGAGGTGGAAGTCAATCTAAACGTGGCCGAGGCCGATCCTGCGAGGTATGACGCTCTGCTGCTTCCGGGCGGTGTGATGAACCCCGACAAACTGCGGGTTGAGCCGAAAGCGGTGGAGTTTGCGAGGCAGTTTTTTATAAGTGAGAAGCTGGTGGCGGCCATCTGCCATGGACCATGGCTTCTGGTGGAGGCGGGGGTTGTCCAGGGAAGAACTCTGACCTCCTGGCCTTCGCTGAAGACCGATATCAGGAACGCAGGAGGATCATGGGTCGATGAGGAGGTTTCTTCGGATCGAAACCTGATCACCAGCCGTAAGCCCGACGATATTCCAGCGTTCAACAAGAAGTTCATCGAAACGCTGGCCCAAGGCGGGGGTGCGGCCAAAGCAGCCGGGTAGGAGAATATGGCAGTCGAGGGGCTTCGATTTTCGCCGAAGCCCCTCGATGGAAGTGGACCTAGATGGCCCTGCCTCCACGGCTGAGGTGCATCACCAAACCGACCAGGAACAGTACGATAAAGATTCCGAACAGAATCTTCGCAATTCCCGCAGCGGCAAAAGCAACTCCACCAAAGCCCAGAATTCCGGCAATGATCGCGATTACCAAAGCAATCAGCGCGTAACGCAGCATAGATTTTCTTGCCTCCTCAATTGTTGTCGACCGTGAGCTTACGCCGTCAGCGGCGCAGCGAGATCGCAATGTCAGACCACCTGTAGACCCCACGTGTAGAAATACGTTTCCCTCGCGGATGCACACGTATTCTGCAGGGGAGATGTCCGCAAGAATCGCGGTTAAGCCAGGGAAGGGTCTGCCACTCCCTCCAGTCCGAGGCATGAGGCTCGAGCCTTCATGGCTTCTATGCAAAATGCGATATGTTCATCGAGCGGTACGCCCAGCTCTCCGGCTCCACGGGTGATGTCGTCGCGGTTCACAGCTCGGGCGAAGGCTTTGTCCTTTAGCTTTCGCTTCACGGACGGAACGTCCACTTCAAAAATGCTCTTGCGCGGTTTGACGTAGGCGCAGGCGCTGAGAAATCCGGAAAGCTCGTCACAGGCAAACAACGTTTTTCTCAGGAGCGAGTCTCTCGGTACCCCGGTGAAATCCGCATGAGAAAGAATCGCCTGACGTATCTCCTCGCTGACGCCTCGCTCCGCCAGAATCGGTTCACCACGAGTCGGGTGATCCGGCAGCGATGGATGGAGTTCCCAATCGAAGTCGTGAAGCAGGGCAGTGACGGCCCAGGTCTCTTGGTCGGCATGGAACTTCGCGGCATAAGCCAACATACAGGCTTCGACGCCGAGCATGTGCCTTCGCAAACCCTCGCTTTGGACGAATTCGCAGACCACTGCCCAAGCTTCATCTCGCGTCATCGCAGTCGCTACGCTTCTTCAACTTTTACTGAATTCAAAGTGTCGCCTTGCTTCACGGCGTCCACTACGTCCTGGCCGGAACGAACCTGCCCGAACACGGTATGTTTCCCGTCAAGCCAGTTGGTGACGACATGTGTCACGAAGAACTGGCTTCCATTTGTATTGGGACCCGCGTTGGCCATTGAAAGGGAACCGACCTGGTGTTTGTGTGGATTGCCCTTGGTCTCGTCTTCGAATTTGTAGCCAGGACCGCCACGGCCAGTACCGGTCGGATCGCCACCCTGGACCATGAAGTCCGGGATGACGCGATGAAAGACGGTCCCGTTATAGAAGCCGTCCCGAGCCAGGAATACAAAGTTGTTCACCGTCTTCGGCGCGTCCTTAGCGAAGAGATCCACAACAATGTTTCCGCGACTGGTTTCGAGGGTCGCTGTGTAGCTCTTGGCCGGATCGATGGTCATCGGCGGCGGGGCCGAATATTGTTTACTCATGCCCCCAGTGTATGGCAAAGAGGCATGCCGACTGGGGCGATATCCTGGTGCGAGAATGGGTCTCGATCTGGAGTATTTCAGCGAAGAGGTTGCCTCTGTTCTCGCGGGCTGTCCCGATCCGCAACTCCCGCTCGTCAGAAGCGAGATGCGTTCGCACCCTGGATTGGACAGCGTAGCGCGCCAGTCCGCCAGGGAATTGTTCCCTGGCGTGCGAGATCCTGAGAGCGCCCACAGTGGGCTGCTGCTGATGATGGGAGGATGGCAACAGGCTCACGAAGCGGCGCAGGAAATTGCGAGGCGTGAGGGAAGCTACTGGCACGCGATCACTCATCGCATTGAACCTGATATATGGAACGCCGGCTACTGGTTTCGTCTGGTAGGTTCCCATCCGATCTTTGAAGATCTTCGGAACGGGGTGGCCGAGATCATCGCGCAAAATCCGGATGCTCGATGGACAATTCGCGAAGCGTGGGATCCGTTCCGGTTCTTAGATTTGTGCGAAAAGGCTGCCTCGGAAAAGCGCGGCGCCAGCCATCGGGTGGCGATCGCAATTCAGTCGCTCGAATGGCGGCTCTTGTTCGAGTGGTGCGCAGCAAAAACGGCCCGTTGATCCCCAGAGAAACGATTGCGGAAGGTCCGCGTTTCTGCGTTCCGACATGTGTGTCAGCGATTGTTCACCGTTATCTCATCCGCTACACTAAGGAGTTTAAGTCTGCGATTCGGGGCCTCACAGTAGAAGCGCGCCACCTAAGCTGAAACCCGCATAGGGGACGCAACGTCAGGGGAGTTTCACGCGGCAATGAAAGGAATTTGCGTTTAGATGATTCAGCACAGGCTTAGATGCCTGCGTATGCCGATGTTGGCTGTGTGCGCCGTTTCTATCGGCTTCTTCGTTGTAGAGCCGGTTTCCGCCCGTCCTTTCGATTCCGCCAGTGGCGAGTCCCAGTCGCAACAGCAGCAGCCCCCTCCTCAGTCGCAACCGCAACCC
Source organism: Bryobacterales bacterium (assembly GCA_025462985.1). Lineage (GTDB taxonomy): Bacteria > Acidobacteriota > Terriglobia > Bryobacterales > Bryobacteraceae > Bog-105. Next base: position 3,311 of record JAOAPP010000713.1, read on the forward strand.
GAGCAGAAGCCTCAGCAGCAGAACCCGTTCGAAAATATTCCGCAAGCACCGGAAAAACAAAACCAGCCGGCGCCAGCGAATCCGTCGGGCGTGCAGGAAGCAAAGCCTGCCCCGGTCGGCGACAACATCATTGAAGGCATCGACTTTCGCGGACAGCGCCGGGTTCCGCAAGACACACTGCGCGCACTGATCTTCAGCAAGAAGGGCGACGTTTTCGACGAGGAGACAATCCACCGCGACTTCACGGCTCTCTGGAACACCGGCCGGTTCGATGACCTGCACGTGGAGAAGACCAAGGGGCCGAACGGCGGGATCATTCTCACCTTTGTAGTTACGGAGCGGAGAGTGGTTCACACGATCGACTACAGCGGCAACAAGTCGATCACGAAATCGGAAATTCTCGATCGCTTCAAGGAGCGGAAGATCGCGTTGTCGCCCGAGTCGCAGTTCGATCCCGGCAGAGTGCAAGCCGCCAAGAACGTGTTACAGCAGTACGAGGCGGAGCGCGGCCACCAGTACGCGACCGTGACGCCGAACATTCGGCAGGTTCCGCCGGGAGGCGTCGACATCACCTTCGACATTGACGAAGGTCCGAAGGTCAAGGTCGGTCACATCATCATCGACGGCAATCAGGTCTTCAGCGACCAGGAAGTGATTCGCGCGATGAAGAACCTGAAGCCGATTGGAATCCCGCACTCACTGCTGTTTGAAAACCTTTTCGCGCGCACCTACGATTCGACCAAACTGGAAGAAGATTCTGAACGCATTCGGCAGGCCTACCAGTCGAAGGGCTACTTCACCGCTCGCGTGACCAATCACTCGGAGCGAATCTACGATGTCTACGGAAAGGGCATCAAGATCCCTCTCTTGAACTCAAAGAAGCCGGGCAAACGCGTCGACGTCACGATGGTGGTGGCGGAGGGCCAGAAATATACGCTTCGCAATTTCAACTTTGTCGGTATGAAGTTGTTCCGAACCCCGGATCTGATTGCCCGCCAGGTGTTCGGCATGGGACCGGGAGATGTCTTCTCCACCGAGAAGCTCCAAAAAGGCATGGACAACTTGAAGAACCTGTATGGAGACTTCGGGTACATCGATTTTGTGCCGTCCCCCGATCCGGAGCCGGTGCCCGGCAAGCCGCAAATGGATCTGACGATTGACGTTGACGAAGGGCACCAGTTTTTTGTGCGGCGGATCGATTTCCAGGGCAACACGTCCACACGCGACCGGGTGATCCGTCGTGAACTTCTGATCGACGAAGGCGATCTGTACAGCCATCGCTTGTGGGACACCAGTATCCTGCGCCTCAACCAACTCGGGTTCTTTGAACCGTTGAAGGCGGAAGATGCTGCGACGATCACGCGCGATACCAAGACCAACACCGTGGATCTGCTGCTGAAATTGAAGGAACGCGGCAAGAACTCTATTCAGCTAAATGGCGGCGTTTCCGGCATCTCCGGAAGCTTCATCGGGTTTTCGTATTCCACCAACAACTTCCTGGGACTCGGCGAGACGCTGAGCTTAAGCAGCCAGATCGGAACCTTGTTGAGCAGTGTCAGTTTCGGGTTCACGGAACCTTATCTGTTCGATAAGCCGATCCAGGCCGGATTCAATATCTTTTATCAGCGCTACAGCTATAACCAGGGCCAGCAGGAGTCGGTTCTCGCGGGACAGAACCTCATCTCGTACTACAACCAGATCGGGTCTGTGGGCTGTCCCGCGGGGCAGACCGGCTGTAATCTGCTGAATTACGTGATGAACGGTAAAGGCTTCACCGTCTTCTCCAGCTATCAAATGCGTCGGAGCTTCGCCCGGCTAGGGCTGAGCTACTCGTTCAGCCAGAACTCTATCACTCCCCTCACTTCGGCGGCGACTAACTACTTCAGCTATCTGAATTTTCAGGGGATTGGCGGACCCAATTCCTTGCAGGGTATTCAAACCAGCACCATCACGCCGACATTTGCGTACAACACGGTCAATCACCCCATCATTCCGACAAAAGGTCTTCGGGTAAACTTCACGTTCGGCTTCTCGGGGAGCGTCTTGGG
>JAOAPP010000083.1 GCA_025462985.1 Bryobacterales bacterium
AGTCACAAGCTGTAGGTTCGGCCCCGGTGCGCCCCAATGAGGATCTGGAACAGACGGTGGGCCACTAGTTCGTGCAGCGACAGAAGTTCTCTGTTAGCGTTGACCACTGATTGGACATCCCTTGGATCGGCCCCGGCTCCTCCCGCCCTTAGGGCCTCAATGGCTTCTTTGATGACAGGGTCCGAGTGCACTTCTCCCGCCATCTCCCACAGCGTGATGAAGCGGTCCACCATGGTGGGTATACTGACCGTCCATACGCCGTGACTGCTGGTGGTGCGCGGCGGTTTGTAGTCCAGATTGAACGGGCCGTTGTAATTGTGAGCGCGCAGCAGGACCAGAACATTCAGCCAGTCCAGGGGATTTATCAGCGCGATGGCGATGTCGACGTCGTGTTTCAAACGATAGCCGTCGTTGATATCGAAGTGGAAGAGCTTACCGCACACCAAAGCACGGGCCAGAGCAGCTCGAGGTTCGCCTCCCCACATCAATTCATGCAGGTACTCGGGATTGAGACCGACCATCTCCGGATGTTTAAGGAGCCCTGAGAAGATAAACGCCAGCATAGCGTCGGAGGTTGGAAGCAGAATTTCACCCTGCGGCTCGAAAGGTTTCGCCTCCATGCAATGCTTCAGAGGTGGCCTGTTCTTGCTTTTAGCGATCTCAAGGTCGGCTTCGCAGGCGGCGTTAATCCCCTCGGCAAACCATCGGAGTGTCTGGGTTTCGTCCACAACTCCGGGCGTGTAGTAGCCCAACATGCCTGGCCAGTAAACGCAGAACTGCGCCCCAAGTTCGTGACCAATGGCCACAGTGTTAGCCAGGCGGCGTTTGGCATATTCGCGAAGGTCCGGAGATTCAGCCGCGGGACCTGCAGCCCACACCGGATGGTGAAACGTCTCTGTCGTGACCATGGAACATTTCAGGCCATGGGTTTTAAGCGCGTTCTTGATTCGTCCAACAATCTCATCTTGTTGCTGTGTGAACAGGCTTTCCGTCGGGATGACGTCCGTGTCGTGTGTACACCAGTAACCGATGCCTACTTTGGCGTACTCTTCTATGACCTTCTCAAACGTGGTTGCGGGCCGCACCGGAGCGTGGAACACTGCTTGCCCTTGGTACGAGGGCGCCCATTGTGGACCAGTGATGAAGTAGCGCCGGCGCACTTCGGGTGAATATCCTCCCCCGCACGCTGCCGTGAGGCGGTCAACCAGCGCTGTCTGCTTTTCTTGTGGAATGGCATTCATAGACAAACCCTAGGAGGCAAGAAGCATTAAGACCCACTCGCGGCCCATTTGATTTCAAGATACTGACTGACGGGTGCCAGCAAGTTCACTTTTTTGCTGCGCCCGAGAAACAAAGCGAGGCAAGGTCGGGCCGCTCCGCCATACCAAGGAATTTCTGGTACACTGGGAATGTCTTTGCACGCATCCGTATCACCTTCGAGTGCCTTCCGGCCGCTACTTCCTCCTTCCAAAAGCTTGGTTCTAGAGCAGTCCGACAAAGATAAATCACGAAACAAAGGATCAATACTGTGACCAACATATTTGTCGGAAACCTCAGTTATCAAACAACACAAGACGATCTTCAGGCTGCTTTCTCCGCTTACGGCGGTGTGGAGCGAGTGAGCGTCGTTACAGATCGCGACACCGGCCAACCGCGCGGCTTCGCCTTCGTGGAAATGACGGAAGCTGAGGCTGCCCAAACGGCGATCGCTCAGTTAAACGGCGCCGAACTCCACGGCCGAACGCTCAATGTAAATGAGGCCCGTCCGAAGACCAGCGGTGGTGGCGGTGGTGGTTACGGTGCTCGGCGCTCCGATTCCGGCTCAAGAGGCGGACGGGGATCGCGCTGGTAATCAGATTCACACCAATGTATTAGACGGGCCGCCACGTCTGGATCTGACAAGACCAGGCCGGCGGCCTTTTCATTTGAGAGGAAACGAGTCATGCCCGGTCGAGGCCCACAGACATTCAAAAAGCGCCAAAAAGAACAGCAGCGAAAAGAGAAACAGCAGGAAAAAATGGCCAAGCGTTTAGCCCGCAAAGATGGAACTGCACCATCCACTGCGGAGCAAGAACCTGACCAGGAAGATGTTATGACTCCCACGTCACCGGATGCGGAGTCGGAATCCCCCGAGACCAGCACGAACCTTCAATAGTTCGCAGGCGGCGTTATTCCGCAACGCCGGTTCCTGGTCCGTTCAGTGTTCATTTCTGCGTGACCGTTGGGGATGGCATTCACTGCATCCCCAACCGCTGCGTTGGATCCGGCTCGGCCTAGACGTTCTCCGGCACCACGTAAGGCGAACGGTAAGTTCCCTTCAGCAGTTCGGTCGCCTCACCGTCATTGATCACCTCTTCCTTGTCGGGATCGAAGTGTATCGTTCGACCTAGTCGGTACGAGGCGTTCGCCAGATGCACAAGCGTCGTCGATCTGTAGCCTTCCTCAATTGGTGCGTGCAGGTTTGCGGCGTTCCGCGTCCGCACACATTCAATGAAGTTGAGGAAATGTTCGTTGCCCGCGGGAGCGTGTTTGGAAGGACCCGGTTCGTTGTTATCGCCCAGGTACGACTTGTAGGCGTCGTAACCTGATATGGCGAGGTACCCTTTCGAGCCATAGTATAGATTGCCGATCGTAGCAGGCGCGTCGCTTGCCGGCCCCAAGCCCTTTTCCTTGTCTTTGGCTGGTGTCGCCTTGGCTTGCTGAAGCCCGGCGGCGGGCACTTCTCCGCCGGCAAACTCTGGCGTACCAATACCGGCTTCATGGTTTGTCATCCAACCGCGAACCTCGAAGTTCATCATCTTCGGCCTCCCGCCAGCGGTTGGAAACTCGTAAACAGCCGTCAAAACGTTCGGCGTTTGCTGATCGTCATCGAAGAGGAAGTGGCCGCCGATGGCCGTGATCTTGTTTGGAAGCCCGACGCCTAGCCCCCAACGCGCCAGATCAAGTTCGTGAATTCCCTGGTTCCCGAGGTCGCCATTTCCGGTGTCCCAAATCCAGTGCCAGTTGTAATGGAAGCGATTCTTTGTGAATGGCTTCATTGGAGCGGGGCCCGTCCAAAGATCGTAGTCCACCCCGGCCGGAACCGCCTGCTCGGGGACCCGTCCGATGCTGGCGCGCCACTTATAGCAAAGCCCGCGGGACATATAAACGTCGCCAATGAGGCCGCCGTTCATCTGATCCATTGCCTCGCGAATCGCAGCGCTCGAACGGCACTGGCTCCCGTGCTCGCAGATAATCTTGTATTTGTTCACGGCGCGAACCAGCTGGCGGCCCTCCCACCAGTTGTGAGAACAGGGCTTTTCGATATAGATATCTTTCCCGGCTTGCGCGGCCCAGATGCCCATCAGCGAATGCCAATGATTAGGAGTCGCTATCGAGACTGCATCTACGTTTTTGTCCTCGAGCAGCTTACGCACATCCGTATATGTCTTGGGTTTCGCAATGCCTAGCTTTTCTGCGTCGCCGCACCGCTTTGAAAGGACATTCTCATCGACGTCGCAAAAATAAGCTATCTCCACATTCGAGAGAGAGTGATAGCCTTTGACGTGATCCCACCCGCGCCCGCGAAGTCCGATGACCGCCACTCTGACCCGGTCATTTGCTCCTAAAACTTTCCGCGCCGAAGCGGCAGTCGCGACACTGGCCGCCGCGACGGCACTGGTTCTCAAAAAGCTTCGACGGCCGGGGTTATTCAGTTCTTGTCCCATTTCGCCTCGGTTGCATTCTATCGCTCTCCGTTCAGACCTTCTTCAACGTACGCACCAACCCATCCATGGATTCGACGCTCGATTGGAACAGATCATTTTGAGGATTCTTGTAATGAGTTTCGAGCGACAACGTTCCGGCGTAGCGAATCTTCTTCAGGGCTTCGAATTGACCTCTGAAATCGATCTCCCCGGCACCGATTGGCATCCACTTTTTCCCTTTCGCATCCTTCAGATGAATGTGGCTGATCCGGCTGTGGTCCAACTGGTTCCACGCATCCGGAAAGGGCTTCTCGCCGGCTTCGTAGCAGTTTCCGGGATCCCAATTGTGCATCAGTCTCCGATCGGAAATGGCTTTGAAGAGCTTCGCCGTTTCGGCTCCTGTTCCGGTGTTGCAATCGAACTCGTTCTCGATAATCAGCACCGCATCCGCGCCTTTCGCCACAGCTAATGCTTTGTTCAGCTCCTCGACAATACGGGCGAAAATTTCGTCGGGATTGGCCACTCGTTTGAAGGTAAAAATCCGTACCCGGTCGGTGCCTAGAACGTGGGCCAGTTCGGCCGCCCGCTTCAGGTCTTCCAGTTGCCGGCCGTATTCGCCTTCCGCCGGATTCAGATCGCTCGCGTTCTCACCGAGCGGCTTGGTCCCAGGCAATGCAATCTTATATACGCCCGTATCGAGTACCGACAGCTTGACCCCGGCATCGTCCAACTGCTTACGGACTGCTTTCGCCTGCTGCGGCGTTGCCGTCCGATAAAAATATCGGCTCTTGCCATCCAGCTTCAAATTGCGAATCTCTGCCCATTTCAGACCATATTTCGGATAAAAATCCGAGAGAACCACCGACAGGTCCGGATTGACCTCGTCCGTGATAACTCCTAGCTTCCAGGGATAATCGAACTCTGCAGCGCGCAGGGCCGGGAGGAGTGCGGCGGCTGCGGTCATCGCGGCTGATCGCGTGAACTGACGCCGGTTAGGTGGGAGCATTTTGTCGTTTGTCATAACGAAATTTAAGGATAAGTCTTACTGACTTCGACCATTGCTATTTAGAAGGAAGCAGCTAGAATGACGAGCTGCGTCATCCGATCGAAAACGCTTTCCTGGTATCTCTCTGGCCGACGGTCTTGGCTGCAACTTCTTTGATCATACTCGTGCCCGTGGGAGCGCCGGATCTTCCGGTCCACCTGAGGTCGTCATGTAGGAACCAGCTCCGGTCAGTGGTTCCCAAGAGCGGCGGATCTCTTCATCCCGCGCTATTTATACAAGCCTGCCGGGATGCGCGGCTGTTACAGCGCTCAGGAGAACGACGGTTGAGAATTGGCGATTCGACAACAGGCGGGCAAAAACTCTCATGGGCCGGTGGCTTCTTTCGGCGTACAGGCCGGCCCCGTTCCGGGATTGTCCGGCTCATAGTAGTAGCCATGCCAGAGCAGTGTCCCAGTCAGTGAGCTTCCACCCCAAGCCGTCAAATGGTATCCATCTGGCGCGGTGCAGGCGCGAAACGTCTCAGTCTTGCCGTTTTGATCCAGATCGGCCTGGACGAGATTGTTGCTGGTCGAAAACGGCGTGGAGGCGCCTACCACGGCGATGATCGGAACGAGTTTCTGCGACGACCCCTGCTCCGCCTTGACGTCATAGCTGGATAGGGCCGGATTTAAGTCTTTGCTGACGGGGCAAGCGGCCGATGAGGGGCCGGTGACCTGCGCCTGAACGAACGATTGCGGCGCGAGCGGGGTGACAAGCGTCACAGGGCTTCCGGATTGCAAAGAGGAATTCTGAATCGCGATACAGGTGCGTGCCCCTGTATTGACTCCGACCCCAATGCGTGGACTGTAGCTGGCTGCACGCTGGGTGCTGGCCGACCCGGTCGTCTCACTGGGAGCTTGATCTGCCTTCCGTGAACACGCTGTCAAAAGGGCAATCAGAACAATCGCGAAGAAACGCTCTTTCACGGTCTATGGATGAATCCTGCCCGCCGAATGAAACATGTGGGAATTGGACCCGGGACGGCGGCTTTTGGCTCTCGCCAAAGCGGAGCAGGGGCTCCTGACCATGTGCGAAGAGAACGGTCGGTTTTAGTACTTGCGCCCCCGTTTCAGTTTGCTGAAGCGATGGGACCATCCGCGTAACCCAGGGAACCGAAGCGAAGTCGGCCGAAATGTGCATCAATTCCCAATCTTTCTATATGGTGAGCAGCGGATCGTCGAAATATTAAACCATTTTTATCTGAAATGCGCCTCAGGATTACTCCTGAATCCGCCTTAGGTCATGAGTGGTTTTGGTACGACCAAGGCGTACTCACGCACATTGACAGCTATTTGCGCATCCCATAACCTCTGGAGTAAGTACTCCCCGCGACTTACTCACAAAGCGCGATCACATCATAAATCAACGAGCCGAAAAGGCCACTGTGCTTCGATCGCCGCGTCTCATCGCGGTCTCAAAACAATTAAGTGAATACTCTCGCCCAATGCTGAAGCTACTCGGACTATCTATTTTCACTATTAGCGCTGCGCTTGCGCAGATATCTGTGACGACCCATCACTATGACAATGCTCGGACTGGCGGCAATACGTCAGAGCAGCTACTAAATACATCTACCGTAAATCCATCCCAGTTCGGAAAGCTATTCAGCTATCCTGTGGACGGTCACGTATACGCCCAGCCCTTATATCTTCCGGGCGTCACTCTCTCGGATGGAAGCACTCACAACGTGGTCTACATCACCACAATGAATAACAGCGTGTACGCGTTTGATGCGGATTCTAATATGGGGACCAACGCATCCCCCCTGTGGACAGTCAATTACAACAACCCAGCCGCCGGCGTAACCCCGGTTCCTAGCAATGATGTTCAATCAACTAACGTGACGGACATCATCGGCCCTATCGGAATCGAGGGAACGCCCGTTATCGATGCTCCCAATTCAGCGATGTACTTCGTCGTGCGGACTAAAGAGAATGGCACGTATGTCCAGCGGTTGCACGCTGTCGATGTCACATCGGGATCTGAGTTGGCGAATAGCCCGGTCTTGATCAAGGGTTCCGTCACTGGTTCGAAGGGAATCCTCACGTTTAATCCCAAAGTCCAAAATCAGCGGGCCGCGCTCGCCTTGGCAAACGGAATGGTGTACATCGCGTGGGGCTCTCATACTGACAACGGCCCGTTTCACGGGTGGATCATGTCCTTCTCAACGTATTCTTCAAGCCAATCCGGGAGCACCATTCAACCAGGCTCGGTGTTTTGTACCACTTATGGAGCGTCGGGTGGCGGCATCTGGCAATCCGGTTCCGGTCCAGTCATCGATGCGAGCGGCAACCTCTACTATGGCTCGGGAAACGGAAGCTGGGATGGTATAACTACCTTCTCACAGAGCACCTTGAAGCTCTCACCTTCGCTGCAGTTGCTCGACTACTTCACACCGGATAACTGGCTCAATCTAGACTATGTTGATGCCGACCTCGGAGTCGGTGGAGTGCTGTCAATACCTGGCACTAACCTGTTGGTGGAACCTAGCAAAACCGGGCAGCTGTACCTTCTATCTACTGACGGTCTGGGCCACTTACTGTCTGGAAACACCCAGGTTCCGCAGGTGCTATCAGCGACGACCGGTCACATTCACAGCGGTCCTACTTACTGGAACTCTCCTACTCTCGGCCCGCTCGTTTATGTCTGGAGCGAAAACGACAAGCTCAAGGCCTATCATTTTAACGGCATCACATTCGACACAACCCCGGTGATGACCAGCACTTTCAAAGACCCTCCGGGGATGCCTGGCGGATTTTTTTCCGTCAGCTCCAATGGCGCCACACCAGGGAGCGGAGTGCTTTGGGTGAATGTGCCCTACAGCGGTGATGCCAACCACGCGACAGTCCCGGGTGTGCTCCGAGCCTTCGATGCGGATAATCTCGCGACGGAACTATGGGATAGCCGGATAAATGCTCCCAGAGACGATTTCGGAAACTTCGGAAAATTTGTGCCTCCTGTGGTGGCCAATGGCAAGGTGTATGTGGCGACGTTTTCGAATCAGGTAGCTGTATACGGGCTGCTCCCGGTAATGACCGGTATCTCGGAGAATCTGTCAACCAGGGCGCTGACGCTGAATCCTTGGGCAAGCGGCACTCTCGCGGTGAACGTAGCTGGTACCGGCATTCTGCCTGGACCGATCGCCTTGAGCGCAACTGGCGTACCCAGTGGTGTGACATTGCAGTTCGATACCAGCAGTATTGTTGGGTCGGGTACCGCGAATATCACCCTGTCGACCAGCACCGGTACAGCGCCAGGCTCCTACCGGATCAACATCGTCGCCCAAAGCGGGGTCTACATCAATAGTCAGCAGTTTACGTTGACGATCGCGAACGATCTGTCAACCGGTATTCGCATTAACTCGGGCGGAGTCGCTGCGGGGGCTTTCCTCGGAGATGTGGACTTTGTCGGCGGCGCTGTCTCGTCAACGAATAAGGCTATCGTAACTGCGGGCGTCAACAATCCCGCGCCGCAGGCGGTATATCAGTCCGATCGATTTCAGAAGATGACGTACACCGTCCCGAACCTGAACCCTGGTCAGCAATACTTAGTGCGGTTACACTTCGCCGAGACCTATTTCACAACCGTCGGAGCGCGCAAGTTCAACGTGGCGATCAATGGAACACCTGTCCTCCAGGACTTCGATATAGTGGCGACCGCGGGCGCTGCTTTCACTGCAGTGGTCAAGGAATTCCAGGCGACCGCGAACAGCAGCGGGCAGATTGTGATCGCTCTCACGAACGGCTCGGCGAACAATGCCGAAATTAGCGGCATTGAGGTGCTGCCGGCCACGACCGGTATCGTTGAACGCTTATCGAGTCCCTCCCTGACCCTCGGTCCTGGGGCAAGCGGCTCTCTCGCCGTGAACGTAACCAGCACCGGTACCCTTCCTGGACCTATCGCTTTGACTGCAACCGGTCTCCCGAGCGGTGTTGCACTGCGGTTCGATACCAGCACTATCATCGGAGCAGGTACCGCGAATATCACTCTGTCAAACAGCAGCGGAACGCCGGGCTCTTACGTCGTTACGATCCTCGCCCAAAGCGGAGCCTACACCAACAGCCAGCGGTTTACGGTGATGGTTACAAGCAATTATTCAACCGGAATCCAAATTAATTCCGGAGGGGCTGCCGCAGGATCTTTCCTGGGTGATGTGGACTTTGTCGGGGGCGCTACTTCGTCAACTAATAAGGCCATCAACACTGCTGGCGTCATTAATCCCGCGCCGCAGGCGGTATATCAGTCCGATCGATTTCAGAAGATGACGTACACCGTCCCGAACTTGAAGCCTGGTCAGCAATACGTGGTGCGGTTACACTTCGCCGAGATCTATTTCACTACCGTAGGAGCGCGCATGTTCAATGTCGCTATCAATGGAACAGCCGTCCTGCAGAACTTCGATATAGTGGCTACCGCGGGCGGTGCGTTCACGGCGGTGGTCCAGGAGTTCCATGCCACCGCGAACAGCAGCGGGCAAATTGTCGTCGCGTTCACGAACGGCTCGGCGAATTATCCGAAGATCAGCGGCATCGAGGTGCAGTAGGGCAGCACCATCGAAGATCTTGTCCGAACAAAAAGAGCGCATCCTGGTCTGGATGCGCTTTTTCTTGTTCTGCTTCGGCCAGATCGCGTCTTACTTTTCCTTGTGATCCGGCTTTGAGTCTTGCCTTTGCTCTCTATTCGGCGGAGCTCCGTGCTGTTCGTGCGAATGCTCGGGCTGCACATTGGCTGGGCGCTCCGCGGGCCTGGGCTGCTGGTTGGCGTGGCTCTCGTTTGACCTGCGTTGCTCATTGGCACGCTGCTGCTCTCCGCTATTGGATTGAGGAGTGGGGCGTGGCATCTCAGGCGGGCGCGCTTCTGGCTGGCGCTGCGCAGGATAAGACTGGCGGGCCGGCTGTTGCGGCGTGTTTGGGGCAGCAGGTTGAGCCCGCCGGTCGTTTGATCCGTTGTATGTCGGACGGTTCTGGTTGGGTTGAACTTCGGTATTTCCTTGTCGCGCATTTGGAGGAACGCCCCGTTCGTTTCGGATTGGTGGTTCCTGCGGCTGTACCGCCCGGGGCTGTTCCGGTAATTGCGGAGTTGCATTCCGCTGAACCGGCTGGCTTCGCTCCTTGAGATTAGGCGGCGTTCCTTGACCGAACTGCGGAGGCTGTCCGCTTACTGGTTGCTGTGGCGTGCCAGGTACGCTCGGCTGCGGGGACGAGCCGGCCATCCGGTGCTCCTGCTGAGGTTGAATTGGCTGTGGTCCTGCAACACCTCGCGGTGCCTGTGTCCCGGGTGCAGGGCGTCCGGCCTGCTGCGGCGCCCCAGGCCCAGGCCCTCGGCCGGCAGTCGGGGCCGGTACATTGCCAACCCGTTCGACTTGGTGCACCGTTCCGGGCTGCATTCTTGACGCTTCGCGCACGGCTGCCGGGTGGGCTTGCGCGCCGGTCGCCTGTCGCATAGCCGCGAAATCGTGAGGCTGCCCGGCGTGTTGCTGAAGAAACGCCTGCCGTGCGGCGAACGCAGCCGGTTGCAGCGGAGGCGTACTCCTCGCGATTACCTGCCTCTGCATCAGCTGGGGCGAAGGCCGGACGGCCGGACGTCCCAACGTCGGGGCGATAGCTTGGCGGGTTGGTGCCACCGGGGGCGTTACCAGGGCCGCTTGGGCCGGCTGAAAACGAGCGAGTTGTCCGGGGCGAACATTGTAGCCCGCCTGGGTCACCGGACGTCCGCTCGCGAATGCGCTTTGCGGCATCGCGACCAGGGCGTTCGGCGCCTTCACATTGACAAATGTCTGGTTGTAAACCGTCTTGTTCACGTAAACGGTGTTGTAGACGTTCGTGATATTTACGTTATTCACCATACGCGTGGTGTTCACGTTCACATTGTTGAAATACGGCCGACTGCAGCGGTAGCTGGGCGTGTAGACTTCGCCCCATCCGAGCGGAACCCACCCCAAGCTTGGAGCCCCGCCGCCCACCGAAACTGAGACTCCCCAATGAGCCCCGCCGAACCAGGCAACCAGGGCAGGCGCATACACGGGCCGGACCACCGGACCGCCATACGCGACCCTCGCGCAAGGGCCCGGAGCCCATCCCCACCGGTCATGCCAGTAGACCCAACGGCCATAATGGAAGGGCGCGAAGCCCCAGGGAGCATCATCGACCCACGTCCAGCCCCAGGGCTCGATCCATGCCCAATGGCCGGCGTGATAAGGCGCCCATCCGACCGGCACGCTTCGCGGGTACCACACGGCGCCATACTGTGGCTCCTCACTCCAGGTCCCGTAATCGTCCATGTCCTCGGAACCGACAACTGTCGGCGGCAGATAGCGCCGGGATTGCAGTTGTGCCTCGTGCGCATCACGTTGTGCGCACCAGTTGTCGAACGAATCCGGTTCGGGTGGGCCTTGAATATCGAACGCTAGCTGATCGGTGCCGGATAGTAAGGCGCTGTTGCCTGGGTTGAGCGCAAATGCCTGGCCTCCTCCCGTCGCTTCGGCCTGTCCACTTTTCGTAAAGACGAAAGTTGTGTTTGCGTCAGGATCTACGTTAATGCGGTAAACACCGTCGCGTAACAATGTGATGGCCGCATTCGGAGTATCCACTTCGAAGACCTCGTTCGCACTCAGATCGTGTATCCGGACATTCAGATCGCCCTCGGTCAGCTTCAACTGCGCTGTCTGGTCCGTGAGATTGAGAAAGCCGAAACTAGTCAGTTGCCCCATTCGCATCACGGCATTGTCCAGATGCAGTTCAGCTACAGAACTTCGGTCAGTGTAAAGATAATCCCCAATAGTAAACGGGCGGTTGATCACCGCCGGCGCCCATTCGTCGACTCCGGCAGGTTCCATTGACACATTGCCGTTGACATAGTTCAGCCGAGCTACGCGTGAAGGTGGATCATCCTGCGCGAATGCGGCAGCCCCAAAAGACGCACATACGATGGCGCCAAGGAATAATGTTCCAAGAATCTCTGATACTCGCACCATATTTGGTGTCCCCTGGGCAGATAGATGTTCTGCTCTATTCTGCGGTTACCCCTCGCAGGCGGAGCAAACGCGTTCTGAATGGGAATTAACAGGGAGCCAAATGGAGTGGTGGAACATCACCGCTGAATGCGTGAGAACCACCAGATGCCGATCTACTTGCTGAGTCGTTTGAAATATTCGGCAACAGCGTCGCGATATTGTTCCGGCGCAGTTTCCGGCGTTCCGGTCCGCGCTGCATCGTTCCCCTGGCCGATCCGCCGGTTCAGCTCAACCTCTACCTTCTCGAGGCTTGCAACAGCGTCCTGATTGACACGCTGATCGAGCAGCCCATCCTGCCCCTTCATATGTTGTAGCAGGCCGATCGCATCGTTCACTTCGCCGCTAAGGCGGCGGTCGGTACGGCCAACCTGGGCGCGTAGGGCTGCGAGATCCTCGAGCGTCTGTTGTATGTCGCCGCCTCCGCCTCCGAGCGTTGGCCGGCTCCCGGAAGCGGACGAACCGGTTCGGGAATCCCTCTGCGTCCCTCCATCTGCCTGGGACTCGCCTGATTGGCTTCCTTCCGACTGGGACGACTGCGATGGCTGGTTGCCTTGAGAACGTCCTTGCGATCTGTTCTCGAGCTGTTGGCGAAGAGATCGTACCTGCGCCAGCGTTTCCGCCATCTTCGCGTCAGATCCTTTCCCCTCGCCGGTCTTGTCATTGCCAAGCGCCTGCTGGGCTTCTTGCAGCTGGCGGTTCAGTTGATCCATCCCGGCTGTGATGCTGTCCTGCATCGGCCAGGTCTGCGATCCGTAGCCGCGCCGCATCCACTCGGAACTCTTCTGCATTCGGAGCGCCAGTTCCTGCTGTTCGGCGTCGGAGAGGGCTTTACGCAGCTTCTTCGCAGCCTCCGGCTGTTGCTCTTGCATTCCATGGCTTTGCTGCTGCATCTGCTGTTGTAACTGCTGGACCTGCTCGGCCAACTTCTCATTTTCCGCCGCCAGAGCCTTCTCCTCCCCGGTAGTGGGTCTCGCGCTGTCCTCAGGAATGGTCCGGCGGCGCCAACTGTAGCCGCCGAACCCGGGCCCAGCCATCTCCGGCATCTCTACACTGCTCCCGGTCTCGCCTGGAGTTTGAGAACTTCGCGCTGTATTGATCCCTTCCGCACCATACTGCTGCTTGACGCGCCGCGCTAAGTCCTTCTGATTCTCAGCGAGTTGTTGTGCCTTGCGCGCCAGGTCCGAGACGGAGCTTCCAGCTCGCTGTCCCATCATGTCGCTGATGGACTTCTGCGCCTGCGCCAGTTGCTGTGCCGCTCTTCGCTGTGCGCTCGCGTCATGATTGCTGACCGAATTTCTCATCTCCTCCTCGGCCCGCTGCAGGTTGTCCATGGCCTGCTGTAGAGCAGCCTGTGAATTCGCGTCTCCGCTCTGCTGTCCTTGTTGTCCTCGTTGACCCGACTGCCCCTGTTGCCCGCGTTGTGCCTGCTGACGGCCCTGCTCCTGCGAGGCAGACTGTCCGCTTTGCTGCCCATTGCGAGCCAATTGCTGCATCTGCTGGCGCAGCTCTTCTGCCTCGCGCCGGAGCTGCTCTTCTTCCCAACGCTGCTGGAAACTCTGCTGCGCTCGCTGCTGATCGGCTAATTCCTGCTGCCTGCGCGCGAGATCCTTCAGACGTTGCAGTGCTTCATCCATCTGCTTCTGCTGATCGCCTCCCGGAGGTGCCGCCTTCTGCCCGGTCTCGTATTGGTTCTTTGCCGTGTCAAGCTCCAGGTCGAACATGCGCGCGAGATCCTGATCGGCTCTGCCCCCTCCCGAACCGCTTCCACCCTTGCCGAACGAAACTTGAATATCGCGGAAGATCGATTCGGCGTGAAGAAGGGATTGAAGCGCTTTTTCTTCAGGCGACAGCGCGTCCTTCCACTTGCCGGGCTTGAGCTGCTCGACAGCCTGCCCCATCAGCCCCGATGCCTCGTTCATCGCTTTCGAGAACTGTTCGAACTGAGGACTGCTCGACGCCATGTCACGATTCCCCATTCGTTCGGCCAGCGTCTTCGACTGCTCTCCCAGCTTGCCTTCCAGATCCGACAAGAACCGCGCATTCTCCGCAACTGCCTGCGCCTCTTTTTGCGGATCTTTCAACTGATTCCAGGTCGCGGCGATGATCTCCTTTTGTCGCTCGGAAATCTTGCTACTCTCGTCCGATCCGCCGCCGCCTCCTCCGCCACTTTGTTGCGACTGCCGGAACTTGTAATCGAACGGCTCCGCATGGGCGAAGAGAATGTCGCTGGTCGATGTCTTATTCACATCGCGGGCGGTGGCCCAAAGGCTGACTACGTCCCCGGGAGTCAGGTTCATGTTCTCCAGAAACAAGGTCGTCTTGCCCGCGGCCTCTTTCTTCCCTTTGGTTTTCAGCAGCGACGTGGTTTGTTCCGGACCTCCGTTCACCGAGTAATGGAGTTCCAAACTGTTTACGCCGAAATCGTCCGCGGTCTCGATTGTTACCGGAAGTTCTTCGATCGGGCTGACGCGCGGATCTCGGCCTGGCCGCGTGATCTTGATCGACGGAGGCTCGTCTTTCCTCGCCTCGATGAAGTAGTCGTCGCTGATCCGGATGGTTTCGCCGTCCTCGATTGCCGCAACATGGTACGAACCGTCACGGTTCACCGCCAGGTGAGCTTGGAGCCAGTTGCCTCCACCAGGCTTCAGTTCCACAGTCTTCCCGTTCTCGAGAACGAGCACGCCGCGCCCCAGCTTGCGGTCGGTCAGAACCGAAATATCCGCTCCGGTGCCTTGCACGGCTCGAATGTCGCCGCCCGGATCTTCCACAACATCCTGCAACCCGATGCCGGAAGGGTAGTGCAGTCCAACCCGCACCCGTTTTACCATCGGCAGATCCTTCACGCTCAGCGTGTAGTTCTTCGATCGCGTCGCACCGGCTTGAACGTAATAATCCAGAACGTCAGACAACCCCGCGAAGATGAACTCATATCCGTTCCCATCGCGCTGCGCCTGCATTGGGATGGTCTCCCATTTCAGGCTGCCACGATACTTCGCATGCAGCGTCACCGAGCTCTGAGAAAAGCCGAGAAGCTGGGCATTGATCGGCTGATCCGATTTCCGGCGAATCGTTTTATTCCCGGGCTGTACGGCAATCTCATATAGCGGTTTGTGCCTGGCGTCAGCGGTTCCGGTCCAGAGCAGGGCAGCGCCATAGCCCCAGAACCCGGGCCCAGCGCTCATGAGCCATAACAGAACCGCTACGGCAACCCCGGAAACTGCGCTAAATGCCCAGAATCGCTTGCCCGGAACGAACTCGTCTGCACCATGTTCCTGTGCAACCCGGAGCGCATCTTCAGCGATCAGCTCGGTGAATGGGTTATCGGGATCGCGCTTTTCGGATACAGTGAGAAGACGTTCTTTGAAGTCCCCCACGTGCGCCTCGGCCAGGCGTATCACACGGCGGCGATTGATTCGCGATAAAGGAATCGCCAGGGCGAATACGACTGCAGCTGCCACACCGGCAAACAGCAGCACGCGGAGGGGAAGAACGATCTCGCTCGCAAACCTGCGTTCATTGCCGATCCAGACCAGTACGACAGTCAGCAGAAGTGCTGACGCAACTGCGATAGCTGCGCCCCGGGCCAGCGCAAACAGCCGCAGCCGTAACTCCAGCCGTCGAAGATACTCATCTACACGTTGCAGAGCCGTCATGCTGTCTGCCTTTCTCCTCGCAGATACCGATTCGCGAAGATGGACTCGATGAATGCCGCCACCAGCACCAGCGCCAGCACCCAGCGCCACAGACTCCAGGGTCGTTGCGCCTGAGTATCTACCGTACCGCTTTCCGGGCTCGTGCTACCAATTCCAGTATTGCGCCAAAG
>JAOAPP010000752.1 GCA_025462985.1 Bryobacterales bacterium
TTGGCTCGGTTGTAACGCAGAAGGGCGAGTGACTGCTGATATTGAGCTGCTGCTGCTTTCAGGTTCTGGTTGGAGACATTAACCTGCTGCTCCAAGGCATTCAGCTGCGGGTCTCCGAATATTTCCCACCAATTTCCACCCAGCTTCTGATCTTTAGGTTGTGCGACCTTCCAATTACCTGTTTCCTTGTACGCCGGAGGTATCTGTGTTGTCGGACGCTGGTACTTCGGTCCGACAACACAGCCGCTCAGAAGGAGGATCCCCGTCCCAACCAGGATTATCGCCGCATTTCGTTTCCAGCTTCGTGCAGGTATAAGCGCCGTCAGAAAAGCTATCACTTCGAACCCCCGATGACGGTGGGTTGGCCGATCCGTACCGCTTGCCCTGCAACGATCGAATCGGGCGGATTGATGACTACTTCTTCGCTTCCGTTCAAGCCCGAAACAACCTCGATCCGATCACCGAAATCGTGGCCCGGCTTAATTGCACGCAATTCCGCGCAGCCCTTACTGACGACGGCCACTTGAAGCCCTTCGGCGCGGAAAAGCAGGCAGTTCACCGGTAGGACGAACGCGGAAGAGGCAGTCGGCAATTTGAAATGCACTTGGGCATAGGCCCCGTTGAGCATCTCGCCGGTTCGATTATCGGCATCGATCTCCACTAGCAAGGTGCGCGTAGTGTAGTCGATGGCTTGTGCAGTGCGTACAAGCTTACCGTGGAAGTAGCGACCGGGAGACTCGGCGAGTTCAAGGTCGGCACCAATGCCAGGCCTAACTTGCTTGGCATAAACCTCAGGAACATTGACATATACGCGCAACCTCCCGGGTTGGACTATTTGAAAAAGCTGCGTGGACGGGCCCGTGTTTCCAGAGTTGATCAGATCTCCGATATCAGTATTGCGAAATGTGATTACGCCATCGTATGGAGCGTAAACCTTCTCGAAAGACTGCAGTGCCTCGAGCTGCCGTACATTTGCTTGATCTGCCTGCACGATTGCCGTATTGGCAGAGTTGGTACCGCTAGCATTATCTACATCTTGGCGAGCCACAGCATTGGTGTTCTTCAGACGTTGATAGCGCCCCACCGTGATCTGCGACAAATTGAGATTGGCCTGTGCGGTCGCCAAGTTCGCACGCGCTTGCTGCAGTTGCTGGTCCACTTCCGGCGTCTCAATGTCCGCCAGCAGTTGACCTTGCCTTACATGCGCGCCAATATCGACATACCAGCGTTTCACATAACCGTTCGTCCGCGCATAGATGGGTGAGTTGTAGTAGGGCTGCACATTCCCTGGAAGCACCACCTCCTCTGTAGGCGACAAGCGCTGAGGCCGGGCAATCGAAACGGGGGTCACCGCCAGTTCAGCCGTTTCACGATTCACAGCCGTCTCGGCTCTCAAACGGACGAGAATGCCGGAAGTAAGCAGGCCGGCGATGACCAGAACCGCTATAACTGCAGCCAGCCAGTATTTGAGTCTCGACGGTGATCGTGCCGCCTGGTCGGATGTTTGCGAACCCTGCATTTGACTTTTCCTTATTTCGATCTACGCGCGTGCATCACGCTAAAAAACGTTGGAACAAAGAACAGCGTGGCGACCGTGGCAAAGAGCAGTCCGCCGATTACGGCTCGCCCCAACGGTGCATTCTGCTCACCGCCTTCGCCGAGGCCCAGCGCCATGGGTACCATGCCGATGATCATGGCCAGCGCGGTCATAATCACGGGGCGAAAGCGCGTGAAACCCGCCTCCAGCGCCGCCGCTAACGAATCCTTCCCTTCTTGCATTTGCTCAGTCGCAAAGCTCACGACCAGAATGCTGTTGGAAGTTGCGACGCCCATGCACATGATGGATCCAGTCAGAGCCGGGACGCTCAGCGTAGTGCGAGTGACAAATAGGAACCAGGCAATTCCTGCGAGCGAAGCGGGCAGTGCGGAAATCATGATGAAGGGATCCAGCCACGACTGGAAGTTCACTACGATCAGCAAATAGACCAGAATGATCGAGAAGGCCAGCCCTGCGATAAGACCGATGTACGAAGAGCGCATTGTCTGAACCTGTCCACGCACTGTGATTTCAGAACCGCGTGGAAGGTCCTTTTTGCTTGCGTCGATTATCTTGTCAATATCGCGCGACACTCCTCCTAAATCACGGTCCTCCGCGGCTGCGTAAAGATCAATCACAGGTGCAATGTTGTAGTGCGAGACTACTGCCATCGCAGTTCCGCGGTCGAGAGACGCCAGGTTGGCGAGGATCGCGCTTGGGGCAGGGGCGGCGGTGACCGGTATGTTCTGGAGATCCTGAAGCGAATCAGCCCAGTACTGTGGCGTCATGGTGGAGATCTGATAGCTCACGCGGTTCTTCGGATCGAGCCAGAAAGTGGGCGACGTTTGAAAGCTTCCACTGAGTCCAACCAGCAACGCTTGCGCCACATCCCGTTGTGTAAATCCAATCTCCTGGGCCTTGGTTCGATCCACCCTGACGTTCAGCCTGGGTTCATCAAAGGGCTGCTGGATACGCAAATCGGCAACTCCAGGGACATTTCTGAGCTTCTGCAGTAAAGAATCGGCGAATCTTCGATTGCCGTCCTGATTGGTGCCCACGACCTGAATGTCCATAGGCGCCGGCAGACCAAAGTTCAGCGTCTGGCTGACAATGTCGGACGGCAGGAATGAGAACGTTACACCTGGGAATTGATCCGGCAAATGCAGACGCAGTTTATGAACACAGTCCGCGGTCGGGTTGTGCTTTGAAGTTAGGGTGACGAGAATGTCCGCGTCAGCAGGCCCGATTATTCCCGAGTTGCTGTAAGACAGATTGATGCCGCTGTACGGGATGCCAATGTTGTCAATAGTGGTTGATACGTCTTTCGGAGTCTGCCGCCGAATGTAGCGCTCGATGAGATCGCACAGACGCGCTGTCTCTTCAATGCGAGTTCCAGTAGGCGCTCGCACGTGGAGTAGAAATTGTCCAGTGTCGACGATGGGAAAGAAATCTTGACCGAGCCAAGGCACAAGAATCGCGAGTGAAACTAAGGCCATCG
>JAOAPP010000756.1 GCA_025462985.1 Bryobacterales bacterium
CTTCGCTTCCAATGTATGCGGGGGTGCATGCGATGCACCCCCGAATCCGACCAAAAGCTTTGAACTTCGCTTGCGTGGCGGGTGGGCAGCCCTTTCCCTGATTGCTCCGGGTTTGGGTTACACTAGAGGGAAGCGCCTGCCTGCCCGGACCTTCCAATTGCTCCCGCCTAGGCCAGTTCGCTATCATAAAAGCTTGAGCTATTTAGTAAGGATCAGGTCAGTAGGTTAATGGCAAATACAGTTTCTTCGTTGAAGCGCATCCGCAGCACCGAGCGGAAGACGGCGGTCAACCGCATTCGGAGGACCCGTTTGCGTCACCAAATTCGCACGATGCGCCGTTTGCTGGAGCATAAGGACGCGGAAGGCGCCTCCAAGGCGATTCCGGCAACGTTTTCCCTGGTCGATCGTGCCGCCAAGTGGGGCATCATCAAAAAGAATACCGCTGCACGTTACAAAAGCCGGCTTGCCGGTCGTCTCAGCAAACTCACACCAACTGCTGCTTAGTTTCTCCCCTGTTTTCCTAGCTTGTTAGACTGGCGTCTTATGAACAGGCGCCGGTTTATGCAGGCATTGATGTGCCTGCTCTCCTTTTCCGCCGGGCTTTACGCCCAGGGAGTGGAACCCGTGCGTGCAAAGCACGGAATGGTCGTTGCACAGGAACCGCTCGCCGCAGATATAGGTGTTTCCGTACTCAAGAGTGGCGGTAACGCAGTAGACGCCGCAGATGCAGTCGGCTTTGCGCTCGCAGTCACCCATCCTGTCGCTGGAAACCTCGGCGGCGGAGGCTTTATGCTGGCGCGGCTCGCGGATGGAACTTCAGTTTTTCTGGATTTCCGGGAAGCTGCAGCCCAGAAAGCCAGCCGTGACATGTACATCGCGCCCGATGGTAATCCTACCCGTGACAGCGTCTTCGGATGGCGCTCGGCCGGCGTTCCCGGTTCCGTTGCAGGTCTTGTAGAGGCGCACAAGAAGTTTGAATCCAAGCCGTGGAAGGAGCTTCTCGCTCCGGCGATCAAGCTGGCTCGCGAAGGGCTGACCGTCTCCACCCCTTTGGCCGCATCTCTCCAGACTGCGGGCCCCCTCAAGCAGGACTCCGAATCAAGGCGCGTATTCCTGAGAGACGGTAATCCCTATAAGGCAGGGGATGTCTTCAGTCAGCCGGAACTAGCCGAGACGCTGCAACGGATCAGCGACTACGGAGCCGCCGATTTCTATCAAGGCAAGACGGCAAAGCTGCTGGCCGAGCAGATGTCTTCGCACGGCGGATTGATCACGGTCGACGACCTGAAGAGCTACAAGGTGGTCGAACGCACACCGCTGAGCGGCACATACAAGGATTTTCAGATAATCACCGGGCCACCGCCGAGCGCCGGCGGATTGGGATTGCTGCAGATGCTCGGGATGCTGGATGGGACTGACTATGCCAAGCACGGTGCAAATTCGCTTGAGGCGATTCACTATGAGGCGGAAGCCATGCGGCGGTTCTACGCCGACCGGAGCGAGTATCTCGCCGATCCTGATTTTTTCAACGTTCCGGTCAAAGAGCTGCTGAGCCCGAAGTACATTGAGTGGCGTCGCAACACGATCGACCCGGCCCATGCGACGCCGAGCGATGCGATTTTCCCAGGGCTGCCCAAGGCGCTAAATGCGTCGGCCCGCGCCATGCATGAGAGCCCCCAGACGACGCACTACAACGTCGTCGATGAGAAGGGCAACGCGGTGGCCGTCACTTACACGCTGAATAATTCCTATGGAAACGGAATCACGGTTCCTGGCCTGGGCTTTCTGCTGAACGACGAGATGGACGATTTCGTTGCCAAGCCTGGAGCACCGAACATGTTCGGCCTGGTGGGGGGCGACGCTAACGCGATTGAACCGGGAAAGCGGCCGCTCTCGTCTATGACGCCAACGATCATCACCAAAGGGGGCAAGCTCTTCATGGTGGTTGGAGCGCCGGGCGGGTCCCGCATCACAACGGGCGTGATGCAGGTGGTGCTGGACGTTCTTGATTTCAGCATGAATCCGCAGGCGGCGGTGGATCTGCCTCGCTTTCACGAGCAATGGAAGCCGGATTTTCTGTACCTGGAGTCGGGCTTCCCTAAGAGCGTGGAGGCGGGACTCCAGCAGATGGGCTATGCCTTGCGACCGGTGGACGGCGTGGCGCGAGTGGAAGCGATTGTGATCAAGAACGGTACGCTGGAAGGCGGAACACAATCGCGCTATCACGGCAAGGTCGCCGGGTACTGAGCGGCCGCGCAGCGCTCTTCGAAACACATCTTCACAAGACATTCTGAATGACACCAGTCCTGTCCACGCACCTTTTTGTCCGGCATCGCCTGACCGCCGTCTGGCTCGAAAGAGCCTGGGATGCCGGCTTTCCTTCGGTCGAGATCTTTTGCGCCCGGCAGCATATTGACTATCGCGACAAAGCGCAGATCAATGAACTGGGCCACTGGTTTCGAGACTCCCGGCTAACGGTGCATTCGCTGCATTCGCCCATGTACAGCGACAATGTCTCCGGACGCTCCGGGCCGCAGTCGGTACTTGATATTACGGAGACCACTAAGGCGAAGCGCATAGCAGTAGTCGATGAGGTAAAGCGCGCACTCGAAATCGCAGACGTCATTCCGTTCCGCTACCTGGTCCAGCATTTTGGAGTTACGGGCCAAGAGTTTGATGAGCGCAGGATCGATTCCGCGTTCTCTTCGCTGGAGGAGATCAAAGTGTTCGCGGGACAGCGGGGCGTGCAGGTGCTGCTGGAGAACACACCGAACGAACATTCCTCGGCGGAGCAACTTAATCACTTTCTGAACCAGACGCACCTGAATCTCGGCTACTGCTTCGATATCGGGCACGCACATCTTGGCGCCGGGGTCGAGCACGAATTCGAACTCATGAAGGAGCGTATTCGGTCCACGCATTTGCATGACAACGACGGTCGTGAAGATTTGCATCTGTATCCGCTGACCGGCAGCATTGATTGGCGCAAAGCGATGCAACTGCTGCGTTCCCGGCCGGATCAGTATCCGATGCTGCTGGAGTTAAAGGAACCACCGACACTTGAGCAGCCTATTGAGGAAGCAAAGCGAGCTTCCGACAAGCTCGAAGAGATCAATATCAATGAGCAGTGAAGTAGCAACATCCGCCCCAAACGAAGCGGCGGCCCCGAGAATTAGAATCAGCGAAGCCGGCCGGTACGAAGGCCAGCGGGTGCAGATTCAAGGCTGGCTATACAATCTCCGGAAATCCGGCAAGATCGTTTTTCCTATTGTGCGCGACGGAAGCGGCATGATCCAGTGTGTCGCTGTGAAGAGCAATCTTCCCGAAGAGGTGTTCGAAACGCTGAAGGGCTTAACGCAGGAGAGTTCGCTGGAGGTGACCGGAACTTTGCGCGCAGAGCCACGAGCAGCAGGCGGATACGAACTCGACGTCAGCAATGTACACGTGCTGCAGCGCGTTAGTGAAGACCATCCTTACCCGATCACACCCAAAGAACACGGCGTCGATTTCCTGATGGATCACCGCCATCTCTGGCTGCGGAGCAGGAGGCAGCACGCGGCCATCCGTGTGCGGCACCAGGTAATCAAGTCCATCCGCGATTATCTCGATTCCCATGGGTTCACGCTTGTGGACACGCCGATTTTTACGCCTGCTGCGTGCGAAGGTACAACAACTCTGTTCGAAGTAGATTACTTCGAAGACGAAAAGGTGTACCTGACGCAGTCCGGTCAGCTGTACAACGAGGCCAACATCATGGCGTTCGGCAAGGTCTACTGCTTTGGCCCGACGTTCCGCGCGGAGAAGTCGAAGACACGTCGACACCTGACTGAGTTCTGGATGGTGGAGCCGGAAATGGCTTACGCGGATCTGGAAGAAGTAAAGCGGGTCGCCGAAGAGATGGTGATCTGCCTGGTCGGGCGCGTTCTGGAGGAGCGGAAAGAGGACCTGAAGGTGCTCGAACGCGACACTGCGAAGCTCGAGAGGGTAACGGCTCCATTTCCGCGCATGAGCTACGACGAAGCAGTGAAGATCCTGCAATCTAAAGGCAGCGAGATCCAGTGGGGCAGTGACTTCGGGAATACAGATGAGACGTTGCTGACTCAGGACTATGATCGGCCGGTCATGGTGGATCGCTACCCGAGCGAGATCAAGGCCTTCTATTTCGCTCCCGATGAACACCGGCCAGAGGTTGCGCTGGGGGTAGACTTGATCGCGCCCGAAGGGTACGGCGAAATCATCGGCGGCGGACAGCGGATTCACGATCTGGCGCTGCTGGAGAAACGGCTGGCCGACCACAATCTACCGCGCGAAGCTTTCGAGTGGTACCTGGACCTACGGCGTTTCGGAAGCGTGCCGCACGGCGGGTTCGGAATGGGCGTGGAGCGGTTCGTTGCGTGGATGTGCGGGCTGGAGCATGTGCGCGAGACAATTCCGTATCCGCGCATGCTGTACCGTACTCGCCCATGAATCTGTTGTCTAATTCAAAGTAGGAGAAATCATGAACCTACGTACGATTTTCGGCACGGGCACCCTCGCGGCGGTCCTCAGCGTTACAAATCCGTCCGCCGCCTTGGCGGCTATGCCCGAAGCAGGGCAGCCAGCCCCGAGCTTCAGCTTGCCCTCGCAGGAC
>JAOAPP010000047.1 GCA_025462985.1 Bryobacterales bacterium
CCGAAAGCCTCAGGCTGACGCTCCTCCGTTACAAGGCCGGCGAAGCAACAGCGCTTGAAGTGGTCGATGCGCAAAATACCGCCATCCTGGCCCGCGGCGCTTACATCGACGGACTGCTGCGATACCGCCTTGCACTGGCCACCTTACAGGCGCTCACAGGAAATTTCTAGCATGTTGAAAGTCTACATTTCAGTCGCGCTGCTGGCGTGCCTCTCCGTGCTCCAAAGCTGTTCGAACAAAGCGGCGTCCGCTGACGCCGGGGCTGCGGACGAAGCGGCCGCCGCGGCGCCCGTTCAAGCGACGCCTGCTGCACGTCAGACCATCCATCAGGTGGTGACCGCCGAAGCGGTTCTGTATCCGATCAAGCAGGCAAGTATCACGCCGAAGGTCAGCGCCCCCGTGGCGCGCTTTCTGGTGCAGCGCGGCGATCACGTTCGCGAAGGTCAGTTGCTGGCCGTCCTCGAAAATCGCGATCTCGCGGCGGCCGCTCAGGAAAGCAAGCAGCTGTACGAGCAGTCGGAAGCCACCTTTGAAACAACAAAGAACGCCACCATGCCAGACGACTTGACCAAGGCCAAGGCGGATACCGAGTCGGCGCGCGAGGCATTGGACGCTGCGAAGAAGGTCTACCAGAACCGGCTTAGTCTGCTCCAGCAGGGCGCAGTCGCACAGAAACTGGTGGATGACGCAAAGGTGGCGCTCGTCCAGGCACAGGCTCTCTACGACACGTCCAACCAGCACCTGAAATCTCTGCAGACGGTCGGCAGGCCGGAACAACTGAAAGCGGCCCAGGCGCAGCGTGATGCTGCCAAGGCTCACTATGAGAGCGCAGCGGCGCAGGTCTCCTATGCGGAGGTTCGCAGTCCTATCTCTGGCATCGTTTCGGATCGCCCCATCAATGTCGGGGAAATGGCCTCGGCGGGTTCTCCCGTGCTTTCGATTGTCGACATCTCGAAGGTGATTGCGCGCGTCAACGTGGCGGTTCGCGAAGCTGCGTCCATTCGCACCGGTCGGCCCGCAACCATCACCACTCCGGGCGGAGAATTGCCAGCCAAGGTAACAGTTGTCAGTCCCGCGGTCGATCCCAGCACAACCACCATTCAGATCTGGGTCGAAGCAACAAACAAAGGCGAGCTGTTGAAGCCCGGAACAACCGCGCAGATCTCCATGGACATCGGCGATGTGCCCAATGCCGTCGTGGTTCCGGTTGCAGCTCTGCTGGCCTCTGACGATGGCGGTGAACGAGTGATGATCGCCGGCAAAGATAATCTGGCCCACGAGTCCAAGGTGAAGGTAGGCGTTCGGACAAGCGATCAGGTTCAGATCCTGAGCGGAGTAAACCCAGGCGATCAGGTCATTACCGAAGGCGCACTGGGATTGGACGACAAAGCGAAGATCACGATCACAAAGCCTGCCGATGAGGCCGGCGGAGGTGACAAAGCAAACGAGGCCAGCGACAAGAAATGAGTGGTTCCACGACGCTTCAAGCTCCGCCTCAGGTATCCGCCGAGCCCGAACACTGGACGGCGCGCTACCTGAAGTCGATCCTCTTTATCATCCTGGCGCTGGCTGCATTCGGCGTGTACGTTGCGCTCGGCATTCCAATCGCGGTGTTCCCGTCCACTGACTTCCCGCGCATCGTCGTAGGAATCGACAACGGCGTGATGCCAATCGATCAGATGCACGTCACCGTGACCCGCCCTATCGAGGAAGCGGTGAACTCTGTTCCGGGTCTCGCTCGGGTCGTCTCCATCACCAGCCGCGGATCTGCCGAAGTTGACCTGTTCTTCGATTGGAACGTCGATATGTTCCAGACTCTGCAGTCGGTCAATGCGGCTGTAGCTCGTGTACAGCAGACGCTCCCTCCCACCGCCAGCATTACGACGAACCGGCTGACCTTTGCTGCGTTTCCCATCATGGGCTACAGCATGACGTCTTCTTCCCTGCCGCAGACCAGGCTTTGGGAACTCGCGACCTACACTCTCAAACCCAGGCTGAACCGCGTGAATGGAGTCTCCAGCATTCTCGTCCAGGGCGGTCAGGAGCCGGAGTTTCAGATCATACCCGATCCGGAAAAACTGGTGGAGTCCCAGATCACCATTCCCGCGCTGCTCGATTCGTTCGCAAAGAGCAACCTGATCGATTCTCCCGGCTTCATCCAACGCGACCACCAGTTGGTGTTGACGCTCGTGAACGGGCAGGCGCAGACTGCCGACGACATCGGAAAGATGATCGCGAAAACCACCGCGTCCGGCACGCCTGTTCAGGTTCACAACATCGCAACGGTTTCGCAATCAGTCAAGCCTGTGTTCACGATTGTGACGGCGAACGGCAAACCTGCCGTTCTTCTGAACGTGTTTCGCCAGCCGAACAGCAATACGTCCACGGTGGCTGATCTTCTGCATGTCCAGATCGATCAATTGAAAAAGGCGATGCCCCCGGGAGTTGATCTTCAGTCGTTCTACGATCAGTCCATTCTGGTCAAGGATTCCATCGCCAGCGTGCGCGATGCGATCTTCATCGGCCTGGTGCTCGCCGGGTTGATTCTGGTGTTATTCCTCCGCGACTGGGGAACTTCGATCGTGGCCGGCCTTGTCATTCCGGCGACAGTGGCGGTGACGCTGATCGCACTCCGCGCACTGAACCAGAGCTTCAATCTAATGACGCTCGGCGGCTTAGCGGCGGCCGTGGGACTTGTCATCGATGACGCCATCGTCGTGGTCGAGAACATCGTCATGCACCGCGATAACGGCCAGACGCGAAGCGAAGCAATCCGCAGCGCCCTCAAGGAGATCCGAGTCCCGTTGGTTGGATCCACGATTACGCCTATCGTTGTCTTTCTCCCGCTGGTTTCGATCACCGGTGTTTACGGAACCTTTTTCCGCGCCTTGGCGCTGACGATTGGCATAGCCCTTCTCACTTCGCTGGCCATGGCGCTCAGCTGGACTCCGGCTTTGAGCTATCTCCTCATCCGCTCAACGGGACGAGGCAAGCCGCAGCACTCCGAAGTGGCAACCACAGGGTTCATGGGCCGTCTTACCGGGCTGTATTCGCGCGCCATCACTGCCGCGCTCTCGTATCCGATCTGGACTTCAGCGATTGGAGTCGTTCTGATCGCCGTCTCGTTTCTCTGCTATCGCTCCCTGGGCACCGATCTCCTGCCCACCATGGACGAAGGCAGTTTCGTACTTGACTATCTGATGCCGGCCGGAGCGTCACTCGACGATACGAATCGTGTGCTCCTTGGCGTGGAGAAGATCCTGCGCACGGTGCCGGAAGTGGAGGGTACTTCACGCCGGACCGGCCTGCAACTCGGCCTCTCTACCGTCACGGAACCGAACACGGGTGACATCTCCGTCAAATTGAAATCGGGGCGTAGGCGCGGCGTCGACGAAATCATAGCCGATGTGCGTGCGAAGGTCAACGAACGCTATCCGCAACTGGATACCGACTTCATCCAGATCCTTCAGGATCAGATCGGCGATCTCACCAGTTCTCCCGACCCGATCGAAATCAAGCTGTTCTCGGAGAACATCGGGCTGCTGCAACAATGGGCGCCGCGGGTGGCGGACTCGATCAAAACGATATCAGCGGTAAAGGACATCAAGAACGGCATAGATAATACTGTGAGCGGGCCTGCCGTTATCTTCAACCTGGATCAAACGGCTGCCGCGCGCACCGGATTCACGCCCCAGGAACTCGAGTTAAGCGCAAGCGCGCTCATGGATGGCGAGCCGGCCACCGTCCCGATCATCAGGAACGGACGGCCCTATACGATGCGAGTCCGGTTTCCCGAATATACCCGCGCATCGCTCGATACCATTCGGAACACTCCGCTCGTCAGCAACACCGGCCATGTGGCTACGCTCGGCTCGGTCGCGACGGT
>JAOAPP010000078.1 GCA_025462985.1 Bryobacterales bacterium
CTTGGGACGAGGCTTACAGCACCGGAACTGGATTTCCCCGTGTGTTCTACCTCTGCTACACCGAATATCGCAACATGTTTCCGCTGCTTGCTTTGTCGACCTTCCGGAAGACGGCACTCTCTCTGCGCGAAGAAAGTCAGCAGAGCCGCTACAGTTGCGCTGGTAACTGATACTCCTGCCCCTTGCCCCGCACATTAGTCACTGGCGCTAGCGGCTTTCTGGGCTGGCACGTCGCACGGGTTCTTCTGGAACGCGGCGCAGACGTGCGCGCCCTGTGCCGACCCTCGGCGGCTCTTCGGGAACTGGATGTCGAACGAGTCACTGGAGACTTGCGAGATTCCGATTCTCTCGAGCGAGCTGTGAAGGGCTGTGATCGCGTGTTTCACGTGGCGGCAGATTATCGCCTCTGGTCCAAAGATCCCCAGGAACTGTATCACTCCAATGTGGAGGGCACCCGCAATCTGCTGGAGGCTGCGGAGCGGAACGGTGTCGCGAAATTCATTTACACAAGTACCGTGGGCTGTATCGGGATGCCGAAAGAAAGTCCGGGAGACGAGAATACGCCTGTGTCGATCTCCGACATGGCGGGCCATTACAAGCGGTCCAAATGGCTGGCCGAGCAAGTCGCGCTAGAAAAGGCGAGATCCGGATACCCGGTGGTCATCGTGAACCCGACTGCGCCCATGGGTGATCACGACTGGAAGCCTACGCCAACAGGCAAGATCGTTGTCGATTTTCTGAAGGGCAAGCTGAGCGCATTTGTCGATACCGGGCTCAATGTAGTCGATGCTCACGATACCGCCGTGGGGCACTATCTGGCGGGAGAACACGGCCGTCCGGGCGAGCGTTACATCCTGGGATGCGAGAATCTGACCTTGCAACAGATCCTCGCAAGGCTGGCCCGCATTGCGGACAGACCGGAACCGAAGCGCAAGGTGCCTTACGCAGTGGCTTATGCGGCGGGCGTGGTCACCACGGCAATTGCTGACCTCACAGGCAGGGAGCCGCTGGCGCCGCTTGAAGCGGTCAAGATGGCCCGCAAAAAGATGTTTGTCAGCCACGATAAAGCCACCCGGGAACTCGGATTCACTCCCGGTTCAGCAACCGAAGCGCTGTCGAAAGCCGTCAGCTGGTTCCAGTCGAACGGGTACTGCTGAGAGATGGCGATCTTGTATGTGGCTGGCGAGGCTGCGGAACTGCGGCCGCTTGCCCAAGCGCTGGTGAATCTCCGAAAACTCAAGTGGCCGATCGATTACGCTTTCGAAGGTATTCTGGCGGGCAAGCGGATTGTTCTGGCTGCAAACGGAGCGGGTCCAAAGCTGGCGGCTCAGGCCGTCGAGGTTGCGATTCGTGCTGTGTCAGCCGCCGAACTGTCGGCTTCGAAGCTGGAAGCGGTGGTGAGCACTGGTTTTTGCGGAGCGCTGGACGCATCGCTGAAAGAAGAGCAAATTGTGGTTGGGACATCACTGCTGGATGTCAAGACTGGACAGTGGACCGAATGCCAGACGGTGAGCGGGACCGCGGCAGAGTTTGTGAGCGGCCCCCTGCTTTCGCAGGACAGGATCGCAGTCACGGTGGAGGAGAAACAGATACTGGCGGGCTCCGGCGCCCTCGCGGTCGAGATGGAAGCCGCGGGCGTGATGGCTCGTACAAAACGCGCCGAACTGCCGTTTTACTGCATCAAAGTCGTGTCCGACCGAGTGGACGAGGGCTTTGGATTTGACCTGAACGCTTTACGGACTATCGAGGGACGCATCTCCCGTGGGAAAATTGGTATTCACGCCCTCTCGCATCCCTCCGTTCTGCCGGAATTGTTCCGTTTGAAGCGGAGAAGTGAGCGTGCGGCGAAGGCGCTGGGGGAGTTTCTTGTCAGTTGCAGAATCAAGCCGGAGCAAGATAGCTCTCTGGCCGAATGAGGACATACCGGAGGAGATGAAGGCCGCAGTGTATCTCGGGAACAGTCGCGTTGAGGTACAAAATGTTCCCACACCGGAGATCGGCGCGGGCGAACTGCTGGTTCGCGTCGAAAGCTGCGGCGTTTGCCACACGGATCTAAAGAAGATCGAACACAACCTGCTCCCGGGGCCTCGAATCTTCGGGCATGAGACGGCGGGCGTTGTTGCTGCTGTTGGTGAAGGCCTTACCCGATTCGCACCGGGAGACCGGGTGATCGCATTCCATCACGTTCCTTGCAGCGATTGCTTTTACTGCAGCCGGCGGCTTTATGCGCAGTGTCCCGTTTACAAAAAGGTCGGCATCACGGCCGGGTTTGAACCGGCCGGCGGCGGTTTTGCGCAATATGTTCGAGTGATGGACTGGATCGTGGAACGCGGAGTGGAAGTCATTCCCGAAGGCGTGTCCTTCGATCAGGCGTGTTGGGTGGAGCCGGTCAATACATGTCTTAAAGGCGTGGAGTTGCTTGGCTTGCAGCGAGGAGATACTGTCGCCATTCTGGGGCAGGGTCCGATCGGCTTGATCTTCACGATGCTTGTGAAGCGCATCGGGGCAGCGATTATCACCACCGACACCATCGAGCATCGCAGGGTGCTCTCCGAACGCTTCGGGGCCCTGAAGTCGCTCGATCCTCGCGGGGCTGAGTTCGAAACAGCGCTAAAGCGTGCGACGGAGAACCGCGGTGCGGATACCGTCATTGTGGCGACGAACGCTCCCGGCCTGGTGGATCAGGCGCTGCGGATTTCCCGTCCCGGCGCAAAGATTCTGCTGTTCGCGCAGACATCCGTAAAAGAACGCGTCGAAATATCGGGCGCCGACATCTGCGTAGGTGAACGAGTTTTGTTAGGTTCATACAGCGCTGACGTGGAACTCCAGGGAGAGTCGGCTCGTCTTGTGTTTAGCGGAGACCTGCCGGTTGAGGAGCTCATTTCGGACCGCGTCCCTTTAAGCGCTATTGAGCAAGGAATTGCGACGGCGTTACATCCCACCGCTCGCTCGTTGAAGGTGGTTGTTCATCCGCAGGAGCGGAACTGATGGCAGCAACAGAAACGATGCAGGCGGCAATTCTGTACGGGAAGGAAGATGTGCGGCTTGAGTCCGTTCCGGTCCCGGCCATCGGTCCTGGCGAACTGCTGATTCGAGTCAAAACAGCGCTGACCTGCGGCACGGACGTCAAAGTCTTTCGCCGCGGCTATCACGCGAAAATGATAAAGCCGCCAGCTCTTTTCGGGCACGAGATGGCTGGCGATGTAGTCGCTGTAGGCGAAGGCGTCACCCACTTCAAGCCTGGAGACAGAGTTGTGGCGGCTAACTCGGCTCCGTGCGACCGCTGTTTCTTCTGCGTTCGCGGCCAGCAGAATCTGTGTGAAGATCTTCTCTTCAACAATGGCGCTTATGCCGAGTACATGCGCCTGCCGGCCCGGATTGCCTCGAAGAACACGTATCTGCTTCCGGATGACCTAGACTATCGCGATGCCGCTCTATCTGAGCCGCTGGCCTGCGCGCTACGAGGATTAGATGAAAGCGGAGTCCGGCCCGGCGATACCGTCGCCATCATGGGCCTTGGCCCAATCGGCTTGATGTTCGTTCGCACGGCGAAGTACGCCTACGGTGCTCGAGTAATCGTCATGGCCCGACGCCTGGAACAAGTAGACCGCGCGATGCTGTTCGGAGCCGACGAGGGGATCGTCATGGGGCAGGAAACTGCGCTGATATCAGAAGTAAAGGCGCGAACCAGCGGTCGGGGAGCAGACGTTGTCATTGAGGCGATTGGCCAAGCCTCGGCTTGGGAGATTGCCACCAAGCTTGTGCGCAAAGGCGGCACCATCAACTTCTTCGGCGGATGCCCCGCGGGCACCAAGGTCGGACTTGACACTGGACTGCTCCATTATTCGGAGATCACGTGCAAGGCCAGCTTTCATCACACTCCCGCTCACATCAGGAGGGCGCTTGAGCTGATCTCGGATCAGGTAATCGGCGCATCCCACATGGTGAACCACGAGGAGCCGCTGGCGCAGCTTCCGCAGGTTCTGGCCGACTTGGCACATCGCCGCAACGGGCAGATCAAGACTGCTATCATTCCGTAGCGGATTTCCTTTGCCGGTCGCTCAATTACAACCGAAAGACTACGTCAGGACAGTCGAGCTAGCCGATGCGCGGTACTCGGAAGCGGAATCGCTTGAGTACACACGGTGGCTGGCTACCCATCATTACGAGAACTTTCAGGTGGTCAGCTTCCTGCTGCCCAAAGCGCTGCACCAGGATTTCTATAACGTCTATTCGTTTTGCCGATGGGCGGACGATCTGGGGGACGAGATCGACGATGCGCAGGAAAGCCTG
>JAOAPP010000094.1 GCA_025462985.1 Bryobacterales bacterium
CATCCAAAACCAAAATCGGAGCCTCGCGTACAAATGCGCGGGCGAGAGCGATCCGCTGCCATTCCCCTACGCTCAATTCGGCGCCTTTTTCGAACCAGTGGCCAAGCAGGTTTCGGTAGCCTTCCGGTAAGCCGCGGATAAACAAATCGGCTCCGGCGCTTATGGCCGCGCTCCTTACCTCCGCCTCGCTGGGAGTTTGCGTGAGATCGCCCAAAGCGATGTTTTCATGTACAGAAGTGTTGTAATGCACCGGCTGTTGAAACAAGACTGTGATCCGGCGGCGAAGCTCGTCAAGGGGAAAGTTGCGCAGGTCGGTTCCGTCAATGGTTATGCGACCCGCCTCCGGGTCATAGAAGCGGCAGAGCAGCTTCAGAAGAGTGCTCTTGCCGGCTCCGTTGGGACCGACAATCGCCACCAGCCGGCCGGCGCCGATCGTCAGATGGAAATCCTGGAGGGCCAGAGCGCGTGTGTCTGGATAGCGGAACGTAACTCCATCAAACCGGATTTCCTTGCCGGGGGTTGGGATCATCGCCACAGGGTGCGAGGGCGAGACAACCCGCGGTTCCAGCCCTAGGAATTCAAATAGATTACCAAGAAACAGCGAATTCTGATAGAGCTGACCCACGTTCTCCAGGCACACTTGCATGAGTCGCAGACCCTGTTGGAAGGCTTGGTGAAACAGTGCCAGATCGCCAATCGAGATAGCTCCGCGAATGGCCCTCCCGATCATCCACACGTAAGCTGTCGCCGCAATCGCAAAAGCACACGCTGCAGCGCCTGCCTCGGCGAGACTCTGGCCCCGGGCTAAGTCCAGGCGCTCTTTGCGCAGAAAAGCTCGCAGCGCTTGGAACGCGGATTGAAAATGATCTCCCAGAGCGAACAGGCGAACTTCCGCAGCCGATTCGCCGGTCGTGAGGAGCCAGTCGTAGTACCAGGCGCGACGCTCCGCGGGTGTAGCCCGTAACCGGAACTGATGCTGCTTTACTGCGTACCGCAGGACGAGCGCAAACGCGGGAATCGTTCCTGCAACGAGGGCGGCGGGTAGCCATAAACCGAAACCCGCCAGAACCCAAACCATGGCCAGCAGTGTGATCGCGTTTTGCAGCAAGCTGCCGGTCGTTTCAAGTAATGCGACCGGACGATGTCCCGCCTCGTCTCGAGCCCGGTGAAGATGATTGTAGAAATCGGGCGACTCATAGAAGGCCAGATCCACGGCAGCGGACTTCTGCTGAATCAACGAGGAAATATGGTCTTGGACTAGATCGGCCTGCGCTGTGCGGACCCATCGGATGGCGCCGCGCAGAAACTCCGTGAACAGGAGCGCAGCCCCCATGAGCGCCGCCGGAAGGACGATTGGACGCCAGTCGCGACCCGAGCGGACCGCGCTTAGTACGGTGTTGACTAGCGGCCGGGTCAGGTAGACGGTCGCGAGCGGGAGTAAGCCTTGTATAAGAAGAAGAAGGATTGACGCCAGAGTCCAGCCGGGCGCGGATTGCCAGACGAGGCGGAAGGTGGGAGGAAGGTGGGAGAGAGACTGAAAGGCGCGGTGAAAATAGCGGCAAAGGAAGTGTTCTTGTAAGGGTACGCTATCGGAGGAAACTGCCAATAGTCAGTCTAGCTGGGGAGGAAATCCAGGACCGTGTGAAACTCGAACTTGAAAGTACAAATGTCTGGAGCGGGCTGGGAAGGCTCGGACCCTTTCGTCCATATCGAGGTTCGTCCATGTATTCAATTCATGGTTATGCGCAAATGATCTCTGACCGCGGCCGAACCGACGCTTACGCGGCTGCGCTGCGTCGCCGGATCACGCCGGAGTCAGTGATTTTGGACCTGGGCGCGGGTCCCGGCATACTGTCCCTTCTCGCCTGCCACTGCGGGGCGCGAAAAGTATATGCGATTGAGACCGACGACATCATTCAGGTGGCGAGAGAATGCGCCGAAACGGAAAAGCTAGCCGGCCAAATCGAGTTCATTCAGGAAAATTCCGAACGTGTTATATTGCCTGAGCAAGTTGATGGAATCGTTTGTGACCTGCACGGCGCACTTCCGCTCTTCGATGGAAGCATTGCCGCTATACTGGACGCGCGCAACCGGTTCTTAACTCATCGGGGCTGGATCGTACCGCGGCGGGAGACCATTTGGGTGGCCGCCGCAGCATGTGCCGCTTCGTTTGAGGAAACGATCGCAATATGGACCGAAAATCCTTACGGCCTGGATATGACTCCAGCGCGTCAACGAGCTGTGAATCATCCGCACAATCACTCCCAGCCCGATCTTGTCTTGGTCACAGCCGCCGCTTGCTGGACCACGCTGGACTACTTGACGCTCACAACCCCAAATACAGATGGCACGGTGACATTGAAGGTGATGAGACCAGACTTAGCTCACGGCCTGATTGTGTGGTTCGACTCTGAGCTCGCGGATGGGGTGGAGCTGAGCTGCAGCCCCGAAAGCACAGAAAAGCACGTGTACGGCCAACTATTCTTTCCCTGGCCCGAGCCAATAAGACTGACTCTGGGGGATGTGGTTTCCGTACACCTCAGGGCCACACAGGTCGGCTCAGACTATGTCTGGCAATGGGCTACGACGATCAGAGGTCAACAAGGTGATATTAAAGCAGCGTTCCGTCAGGACACCTTCTCTGGTCGAATAATTACACCCGAGCGCTTGCGACGCCGGAAGAACCAGTATGTCCCAACTCTCACCGAGGACGGTGACATGGTTCTACAAATACTCGACCTAATGCGTGTGAAAGTTCCCCTTGAACAGATCGCTAAACAGATTGCATCCACTTACCCGCATCGCTTTGCGAACTGGCATAGCGCAATGGGCCGGGTTGGGGAACTCTCGGCTCAATACTGCCTCTGACAAGCTAACAGTGAGATTACGGCCTGTGCGATGCTCTCTGATCGCGCAGAATTACATCTCGAAGCTGACCGAGAGTTGCGATGTCGGAATGAGGTTTTACCAGACGGACAGGAACTTCCTGGACTAAACGTGTAACTTGAAGGAACTCCTCTACCCGCCTCTTGCCGTCCAGAAGGTAGCTCCCGAATGCATTCGCCGTCAATCCAAGCGCTGCCTCGCGCAAGTTCAGCGGCTCTACTATCGGCAATCGTGATTCCTCTGCGCGGTCTGCCAGAATATAGATATTTGAAATTGGAAGGGCCCGAGTCTCAAAGCGGAATCCGCTATTCCTGACATCGAGGTGACGCTTCTCCCAGTAAGCGGTAATCGGAGAAAGTGCGTCGCGATGTCCGAATAGGACCTCGACTGAGTCTTCCCAAAGAC
>JAOAPP010000133.1 GCA_025462985.1 Bryobacterales bacterium
CTCTTTGCAACTTGTGTTGCCCGTCTATTTCTATTCTGTTTTCAAAGATCAAACACCCTTTTGCAAGAATGCTTCCCTTATCGGCTTTCGCCAAACCTCAGGAGTGAACGCTCCCGAATTACCTTCCGAAGCGCCTACTGCTGATTTCTGACCAACTCTACCTTCCTTCTGTAAGATCCATCACAGAACAAGAAGGATTCGAAGCTTCTCGCCCCGACCGCCTCAGAACCAAACGCCCAAATAAACGTAGGCGCCCACTTCCGTTTCAGCTTTAAGGAGAAGACCGAGGACTTACTTTACGATGCCCTGACTATCTTTGATGATTCCTGCTTCCCAGAATTCTTGCCTCTGAGAGGTTATCATCGCACCAGGCACATGAACTAGCCTAACAACGTCGTCCCTTGTTGTCAAGCATTACTTCGGCAGCGAAACTTTCGTCCGCAAAGTTGGCCTTGCAGACTCTGTTGTGTCGCGCCTACGAAAGCCAGGATAGCAACCGCCTCCCAGTGAGTCAAGCAATGTTCCCAGGAAAGCAAAACTATACTCGGGACTATGGTGGCTCTCCTTCTGGCCGTTCTGCTCGCTGGCGACCCGGCCGTTTTGTCGCTGCACGCTCAGGGTTTGGCGCTTTATCGACAGCAAAAATACTCCGACGCCATTACAGCCCTTCAGGCCGCCTCACGCACCGAAGCCCCAGATTCTGCAGAATACAAGGAATCCGCCCTGCTGATCGGCCAGAGCTACTTCATGCTGACGCAGGCTCCCAAAGCCATTCCATGGCTTGAGAAGGTTCCGACCGTGAACGAAGCCAATTACATGCTGGGCTACGCCTATCTTCAGACAGCCCAACACGAAGAGTCTGCCGCCGCGTTTGCCCGGCTTTTTAATCTCAGGCCGGACTCGGCGGCCGCTCATCTGGTGGCAGGCCAGATGATGCTCAAACAGGAGTACGAAGCCGATGCCCAGTCCGAGATCACGAAGGCGCTGTCCCTCGACCCGAAACTACCAGAGGCGCATTACCTCCTGGGCGAGATGGCCATTTACCGCGGCCGCCTGCAGGAGGGCATCACTCACCTGAATACCGAACTCTCGCTCAACCCAAATTTCTCCATGGCCTGGTACCGTCGCGGAGATGCCTATGCTCGTCAGGAACATTGGGAGGACGCCATCCCCGACCTGCAGCGCGCCGTCTGTCTAAACCCGGACTTCAGCGGACCCTACATTCTGCTGGGCCGCTGCTACTTCAAAAAGAGAGACTGGTCAAACGCGGAAGGCATCCTCCGCCGCGCGCTCAAACTGGACCCGAACAACCACGCCGCTACCTACCTCCTGGGCCAGACCCTCATCCTTGCCGGCAAGACCGACGAAGGGCGAGCGCTCCTGCAATCCATAAAGTCGTCCACCCAGCCGCAGTAGGCCCGAGCCAATCGATACGATGTGATTCATGGGAACGGAACAGCCGCGCGCCACTACCCGGGCGCGTTTTCGAAGCGATCGTACCGCGAGCTTCACCGAGAGCGTCATCCGCGAAATGTCTCGTATCGCTGCCCGGCACAAAGCCGTCAATCTGGCGCAAGGCTTCCCCGACTTCCCTGCCCCTGACGTTCTAAAAGCGGCAGCTATCGAGGCGATTATCGGAGACATCAACCAGTACGCTATTACCTGGGGATCCAAGCCCTTCCGCGACGCGATAGCCGACAAGTACCGGCGTCATTACGCCCTGGAGCTTGACCCGGAAAGCGAGATCACAGTCTGCTGCGGGTCCACCGAAGGGATGATGGCTGCCCTGCTGGCCGTGACAAACCCCGGCGATGAAGTGGTAATTTTCGAGCCTTACTACGAGAATTACGGCCCGGATACGTTGCTCTGCGGCGCGTCTCGCCGCTTTGTTTCCCTGCATCCGCCCGACTGGTCCTTCGATCCCGACGAACTGCGCAGCGCCTTCACCCCCCGCACGAAGGCGATCATCATCAATACCCCCAACAACCCTACCGGGAAGGTCTTCACACGCGGCGAACTCGCCTTGATCGCCGAACTTTGCCAGGAGTTCAATGCTCTCGCCATTACGGACGAGATTTACGAGCACATCGTCTACGACGGGATCGAACATGTCCCACTGCTGACGTTTCCCGGAATGAGGGACCGCACCATTCTGGTAAACAGTCTTAGCAAAACCTATTCGGTGACAGGCTGGCGCGTCGGCTGGGTTCTTGCCAGCCCCGATCTGACCGACACGATACGCAAAGTGCACGATTTTCTCACGGTCGGGGCCGCAGCTCCTTTGCAGCAGGCAGGAGCAGTCGCGTTGTCGCTGCCGGACAGCTACTATGCGCACTTGGCCCAGGACTACCAAGAGCGCCGGGATCTCCTGTCGCCGGTACTCGAGAACGCCGGGCTCAAGCCCTTCCGTGCGAACGGCGCCTACTACGTCATGACAGACATCAGCCAGTTCGGCTACCTCGACGATGTCGAGTTCGTACGTGACCTAGTGGAGAAGGTCGGCGTTGCCGGAGTCCCCGGCTCCAGCTTCTTCGCCAACCCCCGGCAGGGCGCAAACTATGTACGTTTCTGCTTTTGCAAGCGCCAGGAAACCATCGAACACGCCCGAGAGCGGCTGAGCCGGATCGGCGAGCTGATGCGGAGCCCGGCCGCCGTAAGTTCAAAGGGCTAAGAGAAGAATCCGAAGCGGTGATATCGTCGCAAGGAATGAGGACAATTGCGCTGTTCTTTCTTTGCGTTCTTGTCCCGGCGCTGCGGGCGGAGACCGGTGAAGCCGCCTGGCTCCGTTATCCGGCCATCGACGACAGCGCGGTCAGGCAGCAATACGGCGACCTTCCGGCGACGGTGGTCACGCTTGGCAATTCGGCCGTACTCGGCTCGGCGCGCGACGAGATTCTCCGCGGGTTCGACACCATGCTCGGAAGGAAGGAGCGCCTGGAGGACAGACTTCCGGATGAGCCGTGCATCCTCATGGCCACGGCCGCGGATGCGCTCCGAGTCCTCCCGGCGCTGAAAATCCGACAAAATCTTCCGCCCGACACTTATATCCTCCGGAGCACCACCCGGAATCGCCACGCTATCCTCCTCGTGGCCGGCTCGACCGATCGCGGCGTGCTATACGGAGCCTTTTCGCTACTTCGGAAAATCGCACTACATGAAGATTTGGCGGGGCTGGCCGAGGAGCAATCGCCATACGCTCCGATCCGCTGGACAAACGAATGGGACAACCTCGACGGCACCGTGGAACGGGGCTACGGTGGCCGCTCCATTTTCTTCGAAGGCGGGAATGTCGTCGCGGATCTCGGCCGAGTGCGAGAGTACGCTCGTCTCCTCGCCTCTGTCGGCATAAACGGCTGCACCATCAACAACGTCAATACCAATCCGCGCATTCTCAATTCCGACTTCCTTCACGAAGTCGCTCGCATTGCCGACGTCTTCCGCCCGTTCGGGGTCCGGATTTCCCTGTCTGTCGATTTCAGCAGTCCCCAGTCGGTCGGCCGCCTCAATACCTTCGATCCACTGGATCCGAAGGTGGCGCAATGGTGGAAGACTAAGGCAGACGAGGTTTACCGGGCGATTCCGGACCTTGCTGGCTTTCTGATGAAGGCTGACTCGGAAGGGCGCGTAGGTCCATCCACTTACGGCCGCACACACGCCGACGCCGCCAACGTGATCGCTGACGCATTGCAGGCCCACGACGGCATCCTCGTATATCGCGCTTTCGTCTATAACCACCACATGGACTGGCGCGATCCCAAGAACGACCGCGCCCGCGCCGCCTATGACAACTTCGCCAAACTGGACGGCCGGTTTCACGACAACGTTGTGGTGCAGGTGAAGAACGGACCGATCGACTTTCAGGTTCGCGAGCCCGTCTCTCCGCTCATAGCCGCGCTTCATCGGACCAATCAAGTCTTGGAACTGCAGATTACGCAGGAATACACCGGCCAACAGCGCCAGCTTTGCTTTCTGCTGCCGATGTGGAAGGAAACCACCGATTTCGATCTGCATGCCAGCGAGGGACCCACTCCCGTAAAGGCCGTCGCCTCGGGCCGGACATTCGGCCGCCCTACAGGAGGGTTTGTCGGCGTAGCCGATGTCGGTCGCGATGCGACTTGGCTCGGAAGCGATCTCGCGATGGCCAACCTTTATGCATTCGGCAGGCTCGCCTGGGATCCGAACGCGTCATCAGCCGAGGTGATTGACGAATGGACACGCCTCACCTTCGGAAACGACCCCGAAGTGGTCGTGACCATCTCAGCCCTTCAGTTGCGCTCCTGGCCGGTCTATGAAGGGTACACGGGGCCACTAGGAGCAGGAGGCCTCACGGACATCACAGGCAGCCACTACGGCCCGGGAATCGAATCGTCGGAGCGGAACGGCTGGGGTCAGTGGCATCGGGCCGATCCGGAAGGCATCGGCATGGACCGGACCGCAGCCACCGGCACAGGCTATATCGCCCAATATCCGCCCGGAGTCGCGGGCATCTATGAATCGCTCGAAACCTGTCCGGATAATCTGCTCCTCTTCATGCACCATGTCCCCTACCGCCATGTGCTGCACTCCGGCAAGACGGTGATTCAGCAGATTTACGACTCTCACTACTCCGCAGCGGCGAAAGCTGCTGAATTTCCCGAGCAGTGGTCGAAGTTGCACGGCAAAATCGATGAGGAGCGGTATCAGGCTGGGCTCAGACTGCTGCGCTATGAAGCCGGATATGCAGTGGTATGGCGCGATGCCGTGTGCAACTGGTTCTATCGTCAGTCGCAAATCGCCGACGCGAAAGGCCGGGTTGGAAACCATCCGAACCGCGTTGAAGCGGAATCCATGTCGCTGCAGGGGTATGTGCCGCAGACCATCAAGCCCTGGGAGGATGCATCGGGAGGAACGGCCGTAAGCTGCCCGCTGGCCCAGTGCAGCGCCGCGATCACGTTTCACGGAAATCCCGGATGGTACGAGATCAATACCGAGTATTTCGACGGGAAGACCGGCTCGTCCGAGTTCGTCGTCCGACTCAATGGAAACCCGATCGATCACTGGTCGGCAGATGACCCTATCCCGAACGGCAGGTCATTTGCGGATGCCAGCACAAGGCACACGACAGAAAGGGTCGCCCTCCGCGAGGGCGACCAGATCCAGGTTCTCGGGACACCGGCCGGGGACGAAGGCGCGATGCTCGATTACATCGAGGTCGAGCCTTGTTCACCTTAAGCTACTGAACGTGTTCTCTCACGTAGTGCGCGGCGCTCTCGATAGCCCCGGCTGCAATCGCGGTTCCCTGCTTGGCTGCTTTGGCCGCTTCACCGAGAGGATGCTGTGCCCGGTTCGCGACATCGCTCAGTTTCTCGGCCGCGCTTTCAAACCCGGAGCGGACGCCCTCTTTGCCGCGCTCGAATGCATTCACGACCTTCTTCCGAGACCACGACGCACAGATCGGCGCCAACAGCGCCAGACCGGCGGCGGCTAATCCCGCACCGACTCCCACCAAAACCACACCTACTGCTCCGTTGCTCAGTCTGTTTTCCATTGGCTCCCTCGTATTCTGTGTCAGGCCGAAGCTTTCATGCGATCGGTCGGCCGCCCCTTGATCACATTGCGCGTAAACGATAATACTTTGCGAGGCGCCGATTCCGTCAATGGCCGCGCCCGCAAAGGACGTTCCTGCAGAACCAGTTCGCTCGCCTGGACCAGCGGCTCGGCATGGAACCAGCGCTGGAATGGATCGTCAAAAAACAAGTTGCACAAGGCCGTTAAGCTCATGCCCTGGTGATGCGCCATCCAGCATCGAACCAGATCGTACTTCCGAGATTTAAAGCGTCTCTTCTCCGGATAGCTGGTGAAGTCGGCTGCCTCATAGAATCCGAAGTCGGCCAGCCACTTTCTCCGGGCCATCCCCTTCAGGTTTTGAACCGCCGCTGCAGCATCCACCATGGAGGCAAGACAGCTGGAGTATGGAGAAACGACCAGCGATCCCGCCCGCGCGACATTCAGCGCCAGACTCGGGACACCGAAGGCGGCGTATTGGTAGGTGCCGTCCGGATCCGTCTTGGCGTAAGCCGACTCAGAGATGCCCCACGGAACTCCGTGCCGCGTCCCGTACTTCTGTTGCGCACGCACCGCAGCCCGTACCGCTCTATCCAGCAGCGTGTTGGGCTGCGATTTCATCCAGATCACCGGCATCATGTACTCAAACATGGTTCCAGTCCAGGACACCAGCACTGTCTCGCCTTCTGAAACCGTGTGTCCCCGCCCAAGCCGGAACCAGGTCTCCTGCAAGGCATCGCCCTTCGCCACGGCAATGAACGTCGC
The DNA here is from genome assembly GCA_025462985.1 of Bryobacterales bacterium. Classification (GTDB taxonomy): domain Bacteria; phylum Acidobacteriota; class Terriglobia; order Bryobacterales; family Bryobacteraceae; genus Bog-105. The sequence goes on from JAOAPP010000133.1 coordinate 6,310, forward strand.
GATCCGAGCTTCTGAAGCGAGCAGATCGTAGCAGGACGATTCGAGTTCACCCTTGGTGGCGTTGTAACCGATCGAGAGCAGGTTCCTGCGCTTGTCTGTAAGGTCGACAAAGCTCATGTTGCGGATAAGCAGATCGCACTGGTCCGCAATGGCCTGCAGACCCGAGACCAACTCATTCATCTGTTCGCGGCAGGCAGGGATCTCACGCCGCAGTGTGTCGATGGAGGCGCGCGCGCCATCCGTGACGCTTCCGTGCGAGTTGGCCGCCTGTAACCGGCGCTCCAGTTCGTCGTAGTAGGCGTTCGCCTTGCTCGGAATCAACAAACCGGCGGGCAGCGAGAATATCTCAGGACTGAGCGCCCGGAGTCGGTCATATTCTGGAAGATTCCAGGGCATGAAGCGCCTGGCTTCCTCGCGCAGTGCGGCCACGCGCTTGTCGATTTCGGCTTGCCACTCCACGCGCGGCCCACCGGCACCCCCGATCGTCGCAGGGGGTGCTGGAGGCAGCGAGGCGGCCAGCAGCTTCGAGACCCAAACCGTGTCGTCTTTCGTGGCCGGGCCAGGGGTCACAGACTGCAGATCCAGCTTCGCTCCTGCAGCCCGATAATGATCGGCTATGGCTTCCCAAGCACCCGCGCGAAGAAGCGGCTCGCGCAAATATTCGAGACAGCCCTGCTTCAGGCTCCACAGCGAAGCGACCAAATTCCCGCTGTCCACGCTTGAAACAAACACCGGCTCCAGCGGCCGAAGCGTCAGGTTGTTGTACCAGTTGGCCGGGTGCCCCATGAACTTGGGCAGCGACTCAACCGTGCGCAGCGTCTTCGCCGTGTAGTGCTCGAACTCCGATACCGTGAGGAATCCAAACTCGACAGCCGCCTGGCGCGCATTGAGCAAAAAGCCCAGATTCGTCGGCGAGATCCGCTCCGCAATCCGATACGGTTCTACCTGTACGTTGTCGGGAATCAGCCAATGATTCTGCTCGTTGCTGTACGTCATGTAGTACTGCCACGTACGCAGCGCGACCTCTCGCAGAAACTTGTGTTCATCGGACGTCAGCTTGTACTCTTCGAGATGCGGGGAGCGGTTGATCCACACCGAGATCGCTTTCGAGAAGCACCAGGCAAGAATGAATGGCAGCGCGTACGGCGCAGCAGCCGGCCTCCAGTACAGCGCAACGGCCAGCGCGATCCCCAGCGCCGGAACCCAGTCCAGATAAATATCGACTGGCGTTCGCGAACGCAAGCCCAGTTCGGCTTCCGTTGCAGTTTCCCATTCCAGCAAGCTGCGGTGAGTAATGGTGCTCCGGATCACCGTGCGCACAATGGCATCGATAGCGAAGAGCGCTTGGTGCGCTAGAAACGCAATATTCAACAGAATGCTGATGTGAGAAGTCGCGAGATCCTTGAACGCCTCCCGCGCCGCAATCCAATTTGCGTGAGACAGAGAGTTGACCAACGCGAACAGCAATCGGAAATAGATGGGCAGGAACAGCAAGCAGAGCGTGACCACGGTCCAGAACTTCGGACCCGCTGGAAGGAAAAACCAGCCGGCCACTAGCAGAAAGAAGGTCGCAGGCTCCATCAAGCTGCGCCGCAGATTGTCCACGATCTTCCAGCGCGATACGAGACTCGTAGGATTATTGACCAGCTTGCGCGATTCGTCCGGAACCTTATTAAAGATCCAGCGAACGATCTGCCAGTCGCCGCGCAGCCAGCGATGCTTCCGGCGATTGTAGGCGCTGTAGTGAGACGGATAATCGTCGATCACTTCAATGTCGGACACCAGCCCCGCACGCGCATAGGCGCCCTCGATCAGGTCATGACTCAGCAGCGCATTGCGAGGGAAGCGATGCTCCAGCACTTCTCGCAGCGCATCGACGTCATAAATACCCTTTCCGGTGAAGATTCCTTCGCCGTAGAGATCTTGGTAAACGTCTGAAACCGCGCGCGAGTAAATATCGTAGCCGGTTTGGCCGGAGTAGATGCTCGCCAGTCGTGATCGAGTCGCCGAGTGAACGCTGATGCCGACTCGCGGCTGCAGGATTCCATAGCCGTCGGTAACGATGCGCAGTTCCGGATCCACCACCGGTCGATTCAGCGGATGCGCCATGGCTCCGATCATGCGCTGAGCTGTGCCGCGCGGCAGTTGCGTATCGGAATCAAGCGTCAGCACGTAGCGGATGGTAGGCAGCCGAAGCAGATCGCCGGCTTTCACCGGAAACGGATCATACACCTTGCGCAGCAGCTGATTCAGATCCAGAAGCTTTCCGCGCTTGCGCTCCCAGCCCATCCAGGCGCCTTCACGAGGGTTGTAGATCCGATGGCGATGAAACAGATAAAATCCGC
>JAOAPP010000171.1 GCA_025462985.1 Bryobacterales bacterium
CCTCGGAGGGCGGCGCTTCTCTGGGAGCTTCTTTCCGGCCATCCTTCGGTGTAGTGGAGTGCTTTTCTGTAGAGAGATTCCGCCTCGCTATAGCGGGCCTGCATGCGATAAGCTGCCGCCAGATTGACGCAAATAGTCGCGAACTCACCTCCGCCGCCGGCCTCCTGTTCATTGGCAAGCGCAAACGCTCTCTTGAACGAGAGCTCCGCGTCATGATAGTGATTCGAACCAAATAACACGCCGCCGCGATTGTTCCACTCTGCGGCCGAATGGGGGTCCGGATCGAACCCCATTAAATTCATGGCTAATCCGAATAGCAGAACGAGAATGGTCTTCACATCCACATGCTGGCTTCCTGAGGAGCCGCCCACAAGTATCAGTGGGTAAGTCGCCGGTATCTTCTTACCGTAAGATCAGCACGGCGCCTGACCGCACATATAATCCGGGAAAACGTGCTCGACCAGAGCTTTGAATCGCGGTTCGCTTCTCAGTTCGTCATAAGCCGGATGAATCGCAAGGGAAACCACGTTTGGCTCACGCCGCTCCACCGCCTGCTCCACACAGCTCAGAGCTGATTCCTTGTCGCCTAAACCCAGATGGACCACCGCAAAGCTGGTCGAGAAGACCGGCCGGGTCGCCGAAACTTCCATCAGCTTTTTCAACATCCCCGACGCACCCTGGCGGTCTCCTGCAATCCCGTACGCGTGCCCAAGTGCGCCGAAGATGCTCGGCACTTCACCACTGAGGAGAAGCCCCTTCTCCAGCATTTCGATCGCCCGGCCGCTCTCACCCATATGAAGATACACGCGCCCGGCAGAGGTGTATGCTTTGTAGAACGATGGATCGGCGGAGATGATCTCGTTGTACACGGCGATAGACCCGCGGTAATCGCGGCGCAGGAAGCGAAGGAACGCTCGCCCGTCCATCACAATAGGCGATAGCGGATCGAGCGCGAGGGCGGCTTCGATTTCAGTCTCGGCCTCGCTGAACCGGCCGAGCATCGCCAGGTGGTTCACGCTGTACCAGTGATGTGCCGGAGCGTAGCTGTCATTTAACTCCAGAGACCGTCGGAAGCTCGCTTCGGCCTGCTCCCACAGCCAGTCATATAAGACCAGAATCAGGCCATACGATGCCTGCGCTTCGGCGGATTCCGGATTCAGCGTGAGCGCTCGCTCTGCGGCGCGTTTGGCCTCCCGCATGGCATCGGGACCGTCCGCGAATCCATACTCAGCCTGCAATGTCAGCGTGTCAGCCAGCCCGGCATGAGCGGACGCCGATGCCGCATCGATCTGCGTCGCCTGCTGAAAACACAGCGCACTTCTCTGCAGCCCCTCGAAAGTGCGCTCTCTTGCATGAAACCGGCCCTTCAAACAAAGCTGATAAGATTCGAGACTCTGCGGGCTTGCCAAACTGGCCGTCCCGGCAGTATGGATGATCGTCAGCTTCGCTCGAAGAGCCGCCACGATTGCGTTTGTAATCTCGTCTTGAACCGCAAAGATGTCTTCGAATCGACGATCGAATGTCTGCGACCAGATGTACCGCTTGGTCGACGTCTCGATCAGGTGGGCAACGATTCGAACCCGGTCTTGCGTCTTGCGTATGCTTCCCCGTACCACGTAAGTCACATGCAACAGCTGCCGGATCATCTCCAGATTGTCTTGGTCGCCTTTCATCATGGATGCAGACGTCCAGGCCGACACGCGCAGGTTCGAAACGCGAGTGAGCGCGCCGATTAGATCCTCAGTTAATCCATCGCTCAGGAAATCGGTCCCGGCATCTGCTCCTAAGTTTGCAAACGGCAGCACCGCGATGGTGTCGTCTTGAATGGTCTTAATCGGCGTTTCCGAACTGCGCCGGCGGAATACGGGCGAATACCGGCCCTTCGGAAACTCGACGATCAGTTCATCCGTCTCTCCTTCCCGCTCATAATAGGCCCGCAGCTTTACACGTAGCCGCCTGGCTTCTACGCGGACAATAGGGTCTATGCGGGGATCATAGCTGGACGGACGGTCAAACACGTGTATCCCAATCACATTCTCTTTCAAGTGATCCGCTCGCCCGTGCAGAGTCTCCTCCACCGCGAACTCAAGAAACCTGGACATCCGCTGCGCATCTGCGAACAGTTTATTCCGCAGAATCTTGGTCACTTGGCTGCGAATGGCCGCGGCCGCTATCGGTAGTCCTGTCATGCTGGTGAAAACCGGTTTTGAATCCCTACAGATTCTTGACCAAGTCCTTCTTGAGCGCCTTAATGGCCTGCTCGTCGCGCTTGTAGAAGGTCCATTGTTTAATGCGTGTCCCCTCTATCAGGCCAGCTTGCGTCAGGATCTTCAGGTGCTGACTCGCCGTCGGCTGACTGACTTTCAATTTCTGAGCGATGGACAATCCGCACACGCCATCCTTCCGCAAATCACCGCTGACTTGCGGAGGAAACAGCTCGACAGGAGTCTTTAGCCATTGAAGTATCAGGAGCCGCTTCTCGCTCGCGAGCGCACGCATTGCGTTTTCTATTCCCATCTATAGCCAGTTGCCTAAGTGACTAAGTATACTATTGAACGGCGACCAGCCACGGACCGACTCCGACCGTTATGACACCCACCAAGTCCTTCACTTATCACGTCGTAGACGTCTTCACGGAACGAGCCCTCGAAGGAAATCCCCTTGCAGTTTTTCCCGACGCGTCAGGTCTCGACGAGACGACCATGCAGCGCGTCGCTCGGGAGCTGAATCTCTCGGAGACGGTCTTCGTCTTTCCACCGTCGCACGCTGACTTTGCAGTGAGCCTGCGAATCTTTACGCCCGCTAGGGAACTGCCGTTTGCCGGTCACCCAACCGTCGGCACAGCCTTTGTTTTGTTGGGAGAAGGAAAGATTTCGGAGCAGCAGGCCAGTTTCCTCTTTGAAGAACGGATTGGTCCCGTTCCCGTGCGCATCGAAACCGGAGCGAGTCCTCTCATCTGGCTCGAAACGCCATCCATCCATCAGGGTCCGACCCGTTCGCGTGAGCTGTGCGCACGCGTTCTTGGCCTGGCTCCGGACGATCTGCTTCCGCCTGATCCGCAGATCCTGAGCGCCGGGAACCCGACCATTCTCATCCCGGTCAAAAGCCCTGACGAAGTAGACAAGGCGTGGCTCGAACTCGCGGGCTTGCAAGACATGCGTGGAGATTATCCCGACCCAGTATGCGCTTTTGTATTCGCTCCGACTCCGGAAGGTGCATACTCACGAATGTTTGCGCCAGACTACGGTATCGCCGAAGATCCCGCCACCGGCAGTTCAACTGGCCCCCTCGCCGCCTACATGCTCCGTCACAATCTGCTCACTGAAAGAAACAAAACCCGTTCCGTCAGCGATCAGGGACCAAAAATGGGCCGCCGCAGCTTTCTTCACGTCCGGATCGATTCGGAAAAGCAAACAATCGAGGTGGGCGGCTACGTAGCCCCGCTTGCTCGCGCGGTCATGCAACTCTGACACGGCGCCCAACCCGTAACAAGGATCAAAATAGCAGCTTGAGGGCAAACTGCACTTCTCTCGGAGCGCGTGAGCTATTTACACTGCCGAAAGGAGCCGATGAGCTTACGCCGCTACCCAAGACGTCCTGTGCCGGAACAAAGGTTGTGTCGATCGAAGCAAACTGGGTGTGGTTGAGGGCGTTGAAAAACTCGGTGCGGAACTGCAGCCGGGGAGATTCAGCTCCATTCAGGCCCTTTATGTGCGGAAGGGTGAAGTCTTTGAACAAAGAGAAATCGAAGTTGTTGATGCCGGGCCCACGCACATTGTTGCGCCCGGAGTTGCCGAACGTGCCTGGTTCCTGCAGTTGAAACGCGTTCACGTCGAAGTAATTCGTAACGGTTCGTTGTCCGCCGTCGAGGTTGGGGTTCGAAACCACATTGACCCGCTCGCAAACTGACCCTCCCGACGCAAGGCCGACGACGTCATGGTCGAGGCAGACCGTCCGAGGAAGACCGGACCGCAGCGAATAGATGCCGTTCAGTTGCCATCCTCCAAGACCATTCCTCAGGAATCGATTACCGCTCTTGGCGAACAGCGGTACCTCCCATACAGCATTGATTGAGAGCGTGTGCGGCTGATCCTGCGTGCCGAACGCCTTCTCGGCCGGAATGTTATACGCGTCCTGCACAGGGTAGCCGCGGCCCTCCGTATCCCGGTTCGCGCCGTCCGAGATCAGATGGCTGAACGTGTAAGAGAGTTGGACCTGCAAACCGCGGGCAAGCCTGCGCTCCAAAGACGTTTGCAGCGAGTTATAACGGGTGACTGCTTCCCGCGAGTTGACAAAGATATGGCTGTAACCGAGATAGGGGCGGACCGTGTCGGGGTTGATCCCGGTCGACCCGCCACTATTCTCGTATTGGTACACCCCGAGCAGATCTGCATACGGCACTTGATTTATGTCAACGTTCAGCCCCTGATGGATCTGATGACTTCCTGCATAGCCGACCGCCAGCACAGTATCAGGCGTAACGCTGTACTGGATGCCGGCACTGTACTGGTAGCTCAAAGGATTATCGTAATTTGGCTCCAGCGTCTGCAGCGAGGTTGGCGGTTGAGGCAGGTTCGGGTTGAATGCACCAAGAGAACTGATCGACACTCCCGTAAGTGTCGCCGTTCGGTCGTAAGGCGGGAGTTGCCCCAGCGCGCTGGTCTGCGAGATAGCATCGCGGCCGTGGAACATGCCGGCTCCCGTGCGGAATACCAGTTTGTCGTGGAATAACCCGGGTGCCCAGGCAACTCCAAGTCGTGGCTCCCAATCGTTCGGATGGTTTTTGACTAGCGCAGGACCGGGAATGCCAGCCGATTGCGGCGTAACAATCCCATTGGCTGTATTACAGAGAGTCGGATCGACCAAGCCGTCAGAAGTGAACGCCGCCGCGGAGCACTGACTTGCATTGTAAAGATTCGGATAGAAATTAGAGATGTTGTTCCGCGCCGAAAAAGCCTGGCCGACATACTGCCATCTCAGGCCATAGTCGAGTGTCAGGTGCGAGGTAGCCTTCCAAGTATCTTGCAGGTAAACGGCGTAATCGTGCCATCGATCGTACACAGGATTCAAGGTCTGCTCTTCCTGATATTGGGCCAGACTGCCCGTAAGCAAATCATGGAAGCTGTTGAACGACATGATCCCGGCCGTGTCATCGGTGCCGCCATTCGCCGGTTCGCGCTTGCGTCCACGTCCGATGAAAAAGCCTGCTTTCAGGCTATGACTCCCGACTGTCCACGACAACGAGTCCTGCCACTGCAGGACGGCTTCGCGATTGGTGAATGGCGCCTGGTGCGAGAGTGAACCGAATCCGTCCACCCCGTTCACTGTCGGAAACGAGCCGCTGGTCTGTGGAAAAAGCTCGGTGTAAGTGAAACCGGCACGTGATGCCAGGGTCGGATCCGACTTGGCACTCGTCTGGAAATGAATGTAGTTGTTGGTGTAACCGAACTGGAACTCATTCACCAGTGTCGGCGTGATGATGTTCGTCAACTTCACCATGCTGTTCAGAGCACTGAATTTCCAGTCGCTCGAAACTGAAGGAAAGTTATCATCGGCCCAAAGCTGATTGTTTATGTTTCCAAGATCCTGTCCTTCGCTCATGACGCGCACCATTAACATTGCTTTGTCGTTGATGTTGTGATCCCACCTGTAGAGCTGGATGTTATCGGCTGTAGCCGTCGGCAGGCTCACAACGAAGTTATACGAGCCGGTAGCATTGGGCAGTGGATATCGGTTGAGAATCGCCAGGGCGTTCGGGTCTATCTGGGAGACCGGGACGTTGGGTTCACCCAGGGCGGAGAGATCGCCGGCTCTCTCGGCTGCGGTGGGAACATTATCCTGCGCGGTATTGCCGCGCACATCGCGGCGACCCTCATAGGACGCAAAGAAGAAATCCTTGCTTTTATCTCGGTTGTAAAGTCCCGGAATGAAGAATGGACCACCCAAGGTGTACCCGAAGTTGTTAAACCGAAGCTCGTTGCGCGGCTGCCCCTGCTGATTCAGAAAAAAGTCGTTCGCGTCCAGTTTGTCGTTTCGGAAGTATTCGTAGACGGTGCCGTGAAGCTGCCGCGTGCCCTGCTTTGTAACGACGTTAACGACGCCGCCCGTTCCCCCGCCGAATTCGGCGCTGTAGTTGCTCCGTAAAACTTTGAATTCCTCAAGCGCGTCGAGCGGAGGTGTCACCACGTTTTGAGCGTTACTGCCGATGTCCATATTGTTCTGCCCATCAAGCAGCCACAGATTCGAGTTACTCTGGTTCCCGTTGATGGAAACCGAAGTATCGCTATTGATTCCCACACCGTTGCCGATTCCACCGTTCTCCGAGACCACGCCCGGAACCAGCATGACAAGCTGACTGAATACGCGTCCATTCAGCGGCAAAGCCTGAGTCTGACGAGCGCCGATCAGATCAGAGAGCTCAGCGGATTCGGTCTGCATCTGCGCACCGCTCGCATTCACGCTGATCGTCTCGCTCGTGCCACCAACTTCTAAGTGGACCGGGATAGTCAACCGGTCGTTCACGTCAAGTCTGATCTGCGTAGCCTCGAACTTCTTGAAACCGTGGGCCTCGGCCGTAAGGGTATAGTTCCCGACAGAAAGATTGGTTACCACGAACAGTCCGCTGGAATTGGAATGTTCTTTACGTGCGATTCCCGTCTCGACGTTTGTGACAGTGACGTCGGCCTGCGGAATCAGTGCCCCGGAAGGGTCGGTCACCGTGCCGGAAATAGTGCCCGTGCTCTCCTGAGCTAGCGCCGATGAAAAAATCAGCAGCGTAAGTGATACGAAACGAGCGATGGTGCTGCGATACATATTTTCTCCTGGAAGGCGTTAAAGTCAGCTTTGACAACGGTCGGTTCGGGATTCTAATTGGGGCTGATTGCACCTCTTGGGGGCGATATCAGCTTCAACGTGGGCTCCGACAACCAGAGTCGGGTGCTGCGCAACTCCTGCTGGCGCTCCGTGCTCGGATGCCCGGACGGGCACACCAAGCAAATACAAGATACCCTTGCGGATCTCCTGATCCCGCATCCAAACTCCCCTAACTCCACCTCTATCTGGACAGGTTTCCGCAGTGTATCGCAAACGAAATAGGGAACTAGAAAGTGTCGGCCCAGGCTGCGGGAGTAACTGCTCGCAGTAGGCGCCCCCAAACCGTAATTGAGCTGCCCTCGCCGGAGTCGGAATTGACGCGGGGCCGCCGCTCCAGGGTAGCGTCACGGATTCTTACGTACACTACCAGTTGGGCCGCGGTGGCGAAGATTCTTATGACGAGGTGTGATGCGCGCGATTGAGGATAAACTTTATGACGCTCTGATCGTCGGGTCGGGAGCGAGCGGCGGCTGGGTAGCCAAGGAACTCACCGAGAAGGGGATGGAAGTCCTGATGCTTGAGGCGGGTCCGGCCATCGTTCCCAGCCGTGATTTCACCGAGCACGCATGGCCTTATCAAGTGAGGTATCGCGGTTTTGGTAACCAAAGCGAGATGCTCGCGAATCAGCCGGTCCAGCGCCTTTGCTACGCATGTGACGAGTACAGCCACCAGTTCTTCGTGGATGACAACGAGCATCCCTACACGTTCCCGGCCGACAAGCCGTTTATGTGGATTCGCGGCCGTCAGGTCGGCGGCAAAACGTTCTGCTGGGCACGCGAAAGCTACCGCTACAGCGACTACGAATTCAAGGCGGCGAGGCGGGATGGTTACGAGCAGGATTGGCCTTTCAGCTATGCGGAGCTGGAGCCGTATTACGACAGAGTGGAGAGTTACATTGGCGTCAGTGGGTCCCATGAAGGACTTTCACAAATGCCGGATGGCAAGTTCCTCCCGCCAATGAATCTATCCTGCGGCGAGATCCTAGCCAAGGACGTGATCGAAAAACGGTTCGGCTGGCGTCTGATGTCGGATCGGGTTGCAAATCTGACCGTGCCCCACAATGGCCGTCCCGCCTGTCACTACTGCGACCAGTGCCAGCGCGGTTGCCACACAGCCTCTTACTTCAACAGCCCGTCGGTGACCCTGCCCGCAGCGGCCAAAACGGGACGCCTCACTCTGCTGAGCGATGCCGTCGTGAGTCACATTATAACGGACAACGAAGGTCGGGCGAAAGGCGTTCACTACGTCAGCCGTGTGACGAAGCTTCACAAGGAAGCGCGCGCCAAAGTCGTCGTCATTGCCGCTGCCACGCTCGAATCGACAAGAATCCTCCTGAATTCGCGCTCGCCCCGATTCCCAAGCGGAATCGGTAACTCAAGTGGCGTACTTGGTCATTACCTCATGGACCATTTCACAGTGGAAGGCGCCGGCGGCGAACTCACCTCCCTGAAGAGCGCAAAACGGGAGCCGATAGGCAATCCCTGCGGGTTTCTGATCCCGAAGTACGCCAACACTAATGGCCACAAAAATACTAACTTCCTACGGGGATATCGCTTCGACGGAAGCGCCAGCCAGCAGCTCTACGGGCAGGCCTCTTCTTTGCGAGGATTCGGACGCACGTGGCGGGAGAAAGTGAGCCGCCAAATCCCTTACGATTTCTCTTTAGAGGCGCAGGGCGAGTGTCTGCCACGCTTCGACAATTTCGTTGAGCTTGATCCCGAAACAAAGGACGCTTGGGGCATCCCGGTGTTGCGAGTTCATTCGAGTTACGGCGAGAATGAACGC
>JAOAPP010000194.1 GCA_025462985.1 Bryobacterales bacterium
CTCTTTCGAGATGAGGAGGCGAACCCCGCACCCCCAGGGTCGATCCGCCTTTGATTCCCAGCTTTTGCGCCGTGGTCCGGTCTCCGTACCGTTCCATCATTGCCACCGGAGCCACCATCTCGACAGCAGGAGCATGCAAAGCCGCTTTCACTGATTTACCAAGTGCCTTGATGTCGCAATACCTCGCGTCCGGCAGCAGCGTCCGCAACCGTGCGACCTTTTCCTTCTCTCCCTGGCAAAACACGATCGGAGCCCCCCGGGTGGTTGGCGACTGCCGTATCGCAATGGCCAACTCCCGCCCATGCGACGGCAATCGTGAAAGATCGATAACAAATACGTCTGGCGGCGACTTCCGCCATTCCCGCATCAGCTCGGTCCGGAACTGCTCTTCGTACTCAACGGTGTGGCCGGAATTGAGGAGCGCCCGCACGACCGGTTCCGCTTCAGCCGCCTTCCAATGCAGCAACCGCACCCGCGCCATGCCCCGGTATTTTAGTCGAAACGCTGACAGGCTGGATACTAGTTCTAAGGTCGAAGCCAAACTCATGCGAATTTCCAGCGCCAGCAGCGCCCTACCTCGCCACTACTATCCCCAGCACGTTCTCATTGAAGCTTTCCGGGCACACTGGGGCAACAAGCTCGACCGCTTTCAGGTGCTGGAGCGTCTCCACCTAGCCACCCAGGTCGATGGCCGCTACCTCGCGCTTCCCATGGACAAGTACCCGCTCCGATCCTGGGGCGAAGCGAACAATTTCTGGATCGATGCCAGCCTTGAACTGGGCGAGCAAGCCGTGTGCCGCGCCGTGCAGAGGGCGGGTATCGATTCTGACAGAATCGGAGCCTTCTTCTTCGTGTCCGTAACAGGCATTGCCAGCCCTTCCGTCGAAGCCCGTCTCATGAATCGGATGGGGCTGCAGCCCAATATCAAACGCATTCCGATCTTCGGCCTGGGCTGCGTTGCCGGAGCCGCCGGAATCGCCCGGGCCGCCGATTACGTCAAAGCTTTCCCAAACCAGTGCGCGCTCCTCCTTTCGGTCGAACTCTGCTCGCTCACGATCCAGCCCGACGATTTGTCCGCCGCCAACCTCATTAGCTCTGGCCTATTCGGCGATGGAGCGGCGGCAGTGGTTGTCTCCGGCTCTGAATGCGAAGGTGCGCCGGGGCCCGAGGTCATTGCCACCCAATCGACGTTCTATCCGGAGACCGAGCACGTTATGGGCTGGGATATTTCCGAGACGGGTTTCAGAATCGTCCTCTCCCGCGAGGTGCCCGAAGTCGTTACAAAAAATCTGGGCCGCGACGCCGACCGTTTTCTAGCTGAACACGGCCTCGCCCGAGACGACATTAAAAGCTGGGTAATCCACACCGGGGGTCCCAAGGTTTTGGATGCCACCGAAGCCGCTTTGGGTCTTCCACCCGGCGCCCTCGACGTTTCCTGGCAATGTCTGCGCAAGACCGGCAACCTGTCCTCCGCTTCCGTGTTGTTTGTTTTGGAAGAGGTGATGCGAAATCGCCGCCCTGAGCCAGGTTCCTGGGGCATCCTGGCGGCTATGGGCCCCGGCTTCTGCTCTGAACTGGTCCTCCTCCGCTGGTAGCGGAAACCTGCGAGTGTCCGGCACGCATCTAACTCGCTAATGGTGAAACCGGCCGCTCTCCTGTTCGTCGCTTGTTTTGGGCTGCCTGCCCAGTATCCGGGCCAATATCCGCCCGGCAGTTATCCTCCAGGACAGGGACCCGGCTATCCCGGAGGCGGCGGCATCTCGCTGCCTTCCCGTCACAAGAAAGGCAGCAAAAGCCAGGACGACTCGATCAAGCAGCCCACCCTCAGTGCCGAAGGGCTCACTGTATCCAATGACGGGAAAAAACTGGTCATCCACACCGCCGATGGGCGCTGGCTCACCATGACGATAACGCCAGAAACCAAGTGGACGCGGGCCGGGGCCGATCTGCCGGCCGGCAAAGTCATCCCGCGAACCACTGTCCGCATCGAAGCACTCGAAAACGAGGAAGCCTATCTCACGGCTACGCAGGTCGAATTTCTCAAAGACGCTCCGGAAGAAGTCGCCGAAAACACCGCCGAGCGCCACGCCCTCGCAAGACCCTCCGACGACGATGAACTGACCCGGCCCACCATCCTGCACGATCCCGTTGAAGATCCGAATCGTCCCATCCTTAAGCGCGGAAAGCCGAAGACTCCGGTCGCGGCGCAGGACGATGACGAAGCTGCGAGCACCACGCCCGCCGTAAAGGCAAAGCCGGAGCCTAAGCCTTCTTCCACAAGCCCTTCTTCCACAAGCCCTTCTTCCACAAGCGATGATTTCAGCATCGACGACAAACCCATAACGACAACGAAGGCCCCTGGCGGCGAACTGTTGGAGCGGACAAAAGCATGGGCCGCCGGCTTCACCTCCGGGCTGCCGAACTTCGTATGCCAGCAGTTCACCACCCGTTATACGGAGGTTTCTCGCTCAGAAGGCTGGCAAGCGCAGGACATCATCACGGCAAAAGTCCTCTACGAGGATGGCAAGGAAGGCTACCGTGACATCACGGTGGGCGGCAAGAAGACGAGCAAGAGCATGCTCGAACTCGGCGGATCCACCTCCACCGGCGAGTTCGCTTCCATGCTCTCCAGTATTTTCGAGCCGGCCCGGAACACCGATTTTAAGTTTTATCGATCGGCCAGTACACACGAGGGCGATGCCGCGATCTACGATTTCAAAGTCAGCCTCCCCCGCTCCGATTGGACGATAACCGTCGGCGGCCAAACACTGCGGCCGGCCTACAGCGGCAGCATCTGGGTCGACAAAGCGACAGCGCAAGTTCGAAGAATCGAACTCCAGGCCGACAAGGTTCCCAAAGATTTTCCTTTGGATGAAGTGCAAAGCGCGATCGACTATGAACAAGTCAGTCTAGGCACCGCCAAATTCCTTTTGCCTACCCACGCCGAGAACCTCAGTTGCCAGCACGGATCGTCATTCTGCACCAAGAACACAATAGACTTCCGCGACTATCACAAGTACAGCGGCGAGAGCACCGTCACCTTCAAGTAGCCCTCATTGCGGCATTCGCCCCGGAGCTGCGCGGTGTTCGCGTCCACGATCAGAGCGCAGCTCCCGGCGGCTCCAACTTCTCAGATTTCCAGCCAGTAATTGGCGCGTTGCGCCTGTCGATCGAGCCCACACGCTGCCCTCGCCACTTACCAGTGCAGGCAGCAGAATTTTTCCGCTGATTTTTCTTCGTCCACCATTGACTTGGGTTTGCCTCGGGGGGATGCTTATTTACATCTGGACGAGAACTGATCTTGCAAAATCAGAAGGCTTCTCGATCCGGCGGATATATAATCTCCTCTGATAGCCTGCGTAACTAAATGAGTTGCCCCGTTCAATATGGCACAAATCTTTCGACCTAGCGCGAACACGATCGCGAAGGTCTCCGTCTTCGGAGCCGTTTTTCTAGCTGCCGCCACCCTTTCGGTCGCCTACATCATCGACCGTGGGCCGTGGATCACCGCCGTTCGTAGCGCGCCCGAACAGCCCAATCCCTGCAGCAACAAGCACCAAGAGAAGGACGACGGCATCGACTGTCGCTACTGTCACACCAGTGTCGAGAATTCGGCATACGCCGGCATACCGCCTACCGAGACCTGCATGACGTGCCATTCGCAGATCTGGTCCAATGCCAGCGTCACACAGCCCATTCGAGATAGTTGGGCCAGCGGTAAGTCCATCGAATGGACCCGGGTTCATGACTTGCCCGACTTTGTTTATTTCAACCACAGCATCCACCTGAACAAAGGCATCGGATGCTCCACTTGCCATGGACAGGTCAATGAAATGGCGCTCACCTACAAGGTGAATACCTTGAACATGAACTGGTGTCTGAACTGTCACCGCAATCCGGCCCAGTACATCAGGCCCAAGTCGGAAGTCTTCAATATCAACTATCAATTTCCTGCAAACCAGGCTGAGCTCGGACCCAAACTGGTCTCCGAATATCACGTGCAGAGCCTGACAGACTGTGTAACCTGCCATCGATGAGAGAATCCGTGCCCCAAGATCAAAGTAAGAACGCGGATAGAGCGCATCCGCCCGAGAGTAAATCCCCTTTTGTACCGTTGGAATCACTTCTCGAGACTCCGCGCAAGCGCGTGACGGACCTCGGAGCGTTGCGGGAAAAGCTTGCAAACGGCGACGGACCCGAGTTCTGGAGGACACTCGAAGAGGCCGCTGAAACGGACGAGCTCAAGGAATATATTGAGCAGGAGTTTCCCAGCCTCGAAGGCCAGATCCCGCAGGGGGTCGATCGGCGAAGCCTCCTGAAAGTGATGGGCGCCTCGCTGGCAATGGCCGGTGCCGCCGCTTGTACCAAGCAACCGAAGGAACTGATTGTTCCCTACGTGCGGCAGCCCGAAAACGTAATCCCCGGCTTACCCCTTTTCTACGCGACCGCTATGCCGCTGCTAGGCTATGCTCGCGGTCTGCTTGTCGAGAGTCATCTCAACCGTCCCACTAAGATTGAGGGCAATCCGGATCACCCTGCCAGCCTCGGTTCAACGGGCATTTTTGAGCAAGGGTCCATCCTGAACCTCTATGACCCGGATCGCTCGCAAGCGGTATTGAGGGAAGGGCGGCTCAGCACCTGGGCTGAGTTCACCGGCGCCTTCAGTTCCGAAGCGCAAGGTCTGGGCATTCGGAAGGGAGAAGGTCTCGCGATTCTAACTGGTGCGACGACATCGCCCACTCTCATATCGCAGTTGACTGCCATCACCGCCCAATGGCCCGCCGCCAAGTGGTACCTGCATGAACCGTCTGTAAATCCGGCGGTCGCCAGTTCGGCAAAGAAGATCGCAGGGCGCAACGCGATTGTCACCTACGATTTGTCGAAAGCCGACGTGATCGTGAGTCTGGATGCAGACTTCCTCAGTAATGGTCCCGCAGCGCTCGCCTATTCCCGCCAGTTCTCGGCCAGGCGTGCTGTGGAAGGCGGCAACAAGCGCAACCGCTACTACTCGATCGAATGCACGCCCACCGTAGGCGGCTCCGTCGCTGATCATCGCTTTCCGGTGAAGTCGGCCGACGTTGAGAACATCGCTTACTATCTGGCGCAAGCCTGCGGTGTCTCCGCTTCCGGCATGAGCGGGGCCGCTCCGGAATGGATCAAGGCGGTTGCCGACGATCTGCAGAAATCCAAGGGCCGCTCGGTCGTCATTGCAGGAGAGTTTCAGCCGGAAAGTGTCCATCTGGCGGCTCATGCGATCAACGCGGCTTTGGGTAACGTCGGCCAGACTGTATTGATTCTCGAAGGCGTAGAGGCCGATGGCGCCCACACGCTCGAAGAACTTACTTCAGACCTCAATAGCGGTCACGTCGAAACACTGGTGATTCTCGGGCCGAACCCGGTCTATACCGCGCCGGCATCTCTCAATTTCCAGGATGCGATCCGTCGCGCGCGGCTGGTTGTCCGCCTTGGGCAGATGTTCGACGAGACATCGCGCTACACCCATTGGCATGTTCCCGAGGCGCACTACCTCGAGACCTGGTCCGACAGCCGCGCCTTCGACGGCACGGTTACGATTCAGCAGCCCCTGATCGCGCCGCTCTATGGAGCTAAATCCGCGCACGAGATTCTTGCGATCATCCTGGGCAAACCTGATCAGAGCGCGCACGATATCGTCAAAGGCTACTGGCAGGACCAGAACAAGGGCGGCGATTTCGACACCTTCTGGCAGACCAGCCTGCACAACGGCTGGGTCAGTGGCCGAAAATCTCAAGTGATCCCGGTCAAAGGCGCCGTCCCACTCCCGGCCCTCAGCACTTCGACCCCTGGTTCACTGGAGGTTGTGTTTCGCCCCGATCCCACAATTTGGGATGGCGCCTACTCAAACAACGGCTGGTTGCAGGAACTGCCCAAACCGCAAACCAAGCTGACGTGGGACAACGTTGTCTTACTTAGTCCGAAAGACGGACAGAAGCTCGGCATTTCG
>JAOAPP010000209.1 GCA_025462985.1 Bryobacterales bacterium
GTCCTGACTTCCAAGACTTTCGCACAGGCGGGAAGTCCAACAGCGGATCCATTTGAGCCCGACACGCCCGGGGCATCTCACGCGCAAGAGGACCTGCGGGTGACCAAAACCGATACAGATGCCTGGCTATTCCCGCTGACGCGGCTCAATAGATCACTTCCGCCGTCGATTCAGCTAGGCGGAGAATTTCGGACCGCGCGGAGAGCCAGCATGGAACTGGCTTCGCACCCGGGAACGAGACGGTGTCGTGGATCATCATTTCCAGGGCACTAATCTATATGGCATTTACAGCAGTTTCACTCGGCTGCTCCCGCAGACGACGGTGAGCCCTACGTTTTATGGCGGTTGCGCCTGGGAATGTGACGCTCTCGGAGAATGCGGGACTTGGCCCTCTGAACGGAGTCACCGGAGGAGCGCGCATTGCCGGCCGCTTCGGTTCCAACTACGATTACGACGTTGAAATGAATAAGCAGGCGGGCTCACTCGGGCCCAAGTCCATTGACGCGTGGGCCGGGCATTGGAACTTTGGGTACACGTTCGGCAAGACTCGGGCACAGCCGAGAGCTTTCGCCGAGTATAATTACGCCTCGGGCAACAAGCATCCAAACGGCGGCACATGGGGAACCCATGACCAAATCTATCCTTCGTCTCACAACAAGATAGAATTCGCCGATCTATTCGGATGGAGGAATATCAAAGAGTTTCGCGCGGGATTTAGCGAGAGAGGCCGGGGAGAAGTGGACAGTCACGGAGATATTCAATGACATCTGGCTAGCCACGAAATACGACGCGGTTTATGGCAGCAGCGGCGGCATAGCAGTGCGCGCACACCCTGCCGCAAGCAGCAGCCATGTGGGGGCGGAACTGGATCTCGTGGTGGACTACAAGGAGAACCGGCACGTAAGCTATGGCGTCGGCTTCGCCTGAGACATGTTTGTTCCCGGTCTGACGAATTCACGACTGCGCAGGAAGTGTAGACCTACCTCGGCCTGAAGTAAATAGAAAGAATTAGATGCTGCCGCCGGCATTCTTCCAAAATGCAAGCAATTCACGTGGTAATGGCGCTGTGAAAACTTCGCCTGGTATGGCGGCGGGAAAGCTGATCTGGTGAGCATGGAGCGCCTGCCGGTCGAGCTTCAGTTGCGCGGCCATTTCTTCGGTGAACCCTTGAGCGATGAATCTGGGCATCAGCGTCTCGTCGGGTCCATATAATTTGTCGCCGACTATGGGATGCCCCAAGAGCGCCGCGTGAACGCGTATCTGATGTCTTCGGCCAGTCACCGGATGCACTTGCGCCAGCGTGTACGCTTCGGCTTGCCTTGTGGGAATGAATCGAGTGATGGAGGGCTGGCCATCGGCGACGGTCCACTGGCGAGTGACAAAGTCCGAGGCTGAGTCCCGGCCGATGGGTTCCTCCACCGTCTTGCTTTCGCGAAGAACTCCCTCAAGAATCGCGACGTAGGTTTTCACAGCGGAGCGATCTTGCATAGCCGTCTGAAGCATGCGGGCACAATCCCGGGTTCGCGCGATGACGACCACTCCACTGGTTTCACGATCGAGCCGGGAAATAAGATGGAGCCGCTCAGCGCCGAGGTATTCGCGGCAGGCGCCAATGAGGCTCGACCATGGACCTTGCTTGGACGGATGACAAACTACATGAGCCGGTTTATTCACCACCAGCAGCTTGTCATCCAGCCGGATGATCCAGCTTTCCAGCTCGCCGGGAGTGACTTGCCAGCCCCATTCTGTGCGCGGCATGTTACTTAGTTCCTGCTGTTACAGGTAGCAGCGAACCATGTGCTGCCAGTGGGCGGGCTTATGCGCGTTGCCTGGCCAGATGGCGAGGGTGTGCGGGATGGATTTGCTCCAGAGCTGGCCACTTAGTTCTTCGGCGCTCGGTTTGAAGGCGTCTTTTTCGCCTACCGTCAGAACGATTTCCATCTTGCGCATCGCGTTCAGGGCAGGAGCGTCTGAAAGCCGGGGAAGGAAATGAGTGGGAGTGTGGAAGTAGATGTCGTCGTCGTAGTAGCCGTCAAACAGGTCAGGAAACGGGCCGAACGCGCGGGTAAGATCGTAGCGGCCGCTGAGGGCGACCACTTTCCCGAACAGGCCCGCGTGTCGCAGGGCGAGGTTGAGGGCATGATAGGCTCCGATGCTGCAGCCGTGTGCGATGAGGAATGGGTTGACTGCACGCGAACGCATGAGCGGCACGACTTCTGTAAGCAGATACTTCTCGTATTGGTTGTGACGGGCGATACGGAGCGGAGCCGGAACACAACCGCAGTAAAGACTTTCACTATCTACGCTGTCGACGCAGAAGAGTTGCAACATGCCGCGGTCTATCGAAGCGGCGAGTGCATCGACCATGCCCCAATCTTCGTAGTCGTAGAAGCGGCCCTGGCGAGTGGGAAAGACGAGCACCTTCGCGCCCTCGCGTCCGAAGACCAGCAACTCCATATCCCGATTCAGGCTGGGGCTGAACCAGCGGTGGTACTCGCGATTCACGTCAGGTCAAGGATAGCGAGCGAGTTTGAATGCTGAACAATCTTCGACAAGTATCCGATGTCGATAAGGTGCAAGGACGTCGACCCATAGACGGTAGCCATCAGGGCTCATATGGAGGCCGTCTGGGGTGAATAGTTCCGGTCGCGGTTTCTCTTTGGCGTCGAGCATAGGGTCAAAGATGTTCACAAAGAGGCCGCAATGCCGAGTCTCCATGTCGCGGCGAATGAGTGTATTCGTTCTGCGGATGCGATTGAGAAGAGACTCTCGGCTCGGGCTGGGCTTGATGGAGAGGAACGCGAAGGGTACTCCTGGCAGGCTCTTCTGCACTTTTGAGGAGAGCGCCCGAAAGAACGAGAGCACCTGCTGGGGACTGTGGCCATCACCGAGATCATTGTCGCCAGCATAAACCACCAGCGAGCAGGGCCGCAGCGGAAGAACCAACCGCTCGAAGAAATACGCGCAGGCTTCGAGCGTGGAGCCGCCGAAGCCGACGTTCACTGCCCGTGGACTTCCGAGATCGCCTGCCAGATTCTCCCAGAGACGGATGCTGGAGCTTCCATAGAAGACCACCGGATCCGCTGGGATACTTTGAACGGATCTGATAGATTCTATCTGGCGAACCTCTTCCTCGTACCACTCCATCTAGCGGAACGCTGAGGCGGAGGCGGTGGCAAACGAGAGCAGCGTGGAAGGGAAGATGCCCAGAATCAGAATGCCCACGGCGCTTGCCCAGATAGCGATGCGAGTTCCCAAAGCGGGCGGTGTGAGATCCTGCATTGTCTCATTCGGTTCGCGCATGTACATGGCGACGACGATCTTGAGGTAATAGAACGCAGCCACGGCGCTGCAGGCGAGGCCGAGAACGGTGAGCCAAACCAGGTGCGAGTCAAGGGCAGCCTGGAACACGTAGAACTTGGCGAAGAAGCCTCCGGTGAGCGGTACACCGATTAGCGAAAAGACAAAGATCGCAAGCAGTGCAGCGATGCCCGGCTCGCGTCGGCTCAGGCCGGCGAGGTCTTCGATGCGTACGTGCTGTTCGTGTTTCGCGGCGACATGGCTGATGACGGCGAAGGCACCGATATTCATTAGCGCGTAGGCGGCCATGTAGAACATTCCGGCCGCAATGCCGATTTGTGAATCGGATGTGAGCGCTACCAGAACGTAGCCGGCGTGCGCGATAGAGCTGTAGCCGAGCAGGCGCTTGATG
>JAOAPP010000227.1 GCA_025462985.1 Bryobacterales bacterium
GCGTTCAGGGAGCTTGGCCGAGTGATGGGCGGGGATAGACTTCGCGCGCTGCTTCTTAAATCCGGGGCGGCTGAGAATGCGAGCGTTTCTGGGGCGGCCCAGATATAAACCGAACGGCTGCAACGCACGTCGGGCACCGACCTCTTCGGACTTTCCACGACAAAGCGGACCGTCCTTTGTCTACCGATTCAAATCGTGAATCGTCTCGCCTACCGCGTGCCCGACCTTTCCTGCGGCATCCTTCACGTTCCCGATTACCCGATCCGCCGTACCTTCGTCGGCCATCTGGTTGTCGCCGGTAAATTGGCCTACACCCTCCTTGATCGCGCCTGCGACTGATCCCACCTTGCCCTCGACCCGGCTCCTGCTGCCCCAATTGAAGGCTTTGCGGGCAGCGCGTTCCACTCCGCTATAGCCGGTCGCATAGTCCGGTTCTGAATCGTTGAACAGCAGAATCGTCACACCAACGCCGATTCCCACGCCAGCAATAATCCACGGAAGAGCTCTCATTTCTAACCTCCAGAAATGTAGGATGCAATTCAAGGCGTCCGGGTTAAACTCCCAGCCATGAAGCCAATCCTGATCCTCACTCTGCTCGCCGCGATCGTCCCACAAGGAGCTGCCCAACAGATAACAGCTGCTAAAGAGTTCGACGCCGAGCCGGACTTCATCTTCATCCAGGAGATCGGGATGTGGAAGACGCTGCAATCTCACGATCTCGGCGCCTTCGAGTCGCTCCTGCTACCGGACTACATTGAGGTTGAGAAGACTATCCAGACTCGCGCTCAGCTTATGGCGAACCTCAACACATGCACCATCGTCGGCTTCAAGCTCCGCAACCATCAGACCCGGATGTTGTCCGCAGATGCCGCTGTCATCGTCTATAGCGGCTCCAGCGAAATCACTTGCGGCGATTCGCACATCGCAAGCAGCTACAACGCGACGACTATCTGGGTGCGGCGCGATGGAAAATGGCTGGTCCAACTCCACACTGAAATTCCCATCAAACCCTAGTCCGCACAATGGTGGGCACCGGCAACACACGTCAAGAGGAACCGAGAGCCCCGCTCGGGTTGCCTGCCCCTCCTTTATTTTTTGTCCTCGAACGAGTGCGTTTTCACGGCAGCAAATTGTTATGCCCAGCGCTTTGGTCCTTAGCAAACGTCCGAAACGCTTCCCGCATCTAGGCAACAAGGGGGAAACTATGGACCCAAAAATCGTGATCGCCATCGTCATCGTCGTCGTAGTTCTGGCTGTCGTTGCTGTCCTTCTCGTCACCCGGCGCCGCAAGAGCGAACACCTGAAACAGAAGTTCGGTTCCGAATACGACCGTCTCGTGCATCAGCATGGAGACCCGCAGCGGGCCGAATCCGTACTCGCCGCACGGGAGAAGCGTGTCTCCCATTTTGAACTTCGCAGCCTGCCCCCGACCGAGCGAGACGGATATGCTCAGCAATGGGCCTTCGTGCAGAAGAAGTTTGTCGACGATCCCAAAGGTGCAGTGAACGAAGCGGACAGACTCGTGACCGAAGTCATGAACGCCCGCGGCTATCCCATGAGTGAGTTCAATCAACGCGCCGACGATATTTCGGTCAATTATCCCGATGCGGTCGGAAACTATCGGGCCGCTCACGACATTGTTGTGCGTCATGGCAGGGGCCAAGCCAGTACGGAGGATCTTCGGAAGGCGATGGTGCATTTCCGTTCCCTTTTCGATGAACTACTTGGCAAGAAAGGCGTAGCCCACAAGGAGGTAGCATGATCGGCGAAATTCGAGATGAACCAAAACTGACGACCGCAGAGATCGCGAATCCTGCAACACCCAGATCGCAGTATCAAAATAAGGGTTCCTCAACCAATACCGAAGTGATCGATGAGCGACGTGATGTCGTGGCGAATCGAGATCTTGAAACAAAAGGAGAGGCCGCCGGCGCTGGCCTGGTTGAAGGAACACGCGACAT
This sequence comes from Bryobacterales bacterium, assembly GCA_025462985.1. GTDB lineage: Bacteria > Acidobacteriota > Terriglobia > Bryobacterales > Bryobacteraceae > Bog-105. The sequence continues at coordinate 1,962 of JAOAPP010000227.1, forward strand.
CGTGCCAGATCAAAAGCTTCAGAACGATCGGCCCGGACAGCTCTTTCCGGACAATGAACTTAACGATTTTCGTGCACGGTGGGATAAGGCGCAGATCGGCTTTGTCGATGAGCCCCGCGCGGCGGTGGAGCAGGCCGATAGCCTGGTTGCCACCATTGTGAAACGCATTGCGGAGCAGTTTGCCGCGGAGCGAGCTGAGCTGGAACATCAGTGGGACCGCGGAGACAACGTCTCTACCGAAGATTTGAGACAAGCATTACGGCGCTATCGTTCGTTCTTCGATCGCCTGCTCGCTTTTTGAGTTTTTCCCTTTCTCTCTGACTGCCTTGCCCATCTTAGCGACAACTCAACGTTGCTAAGATGGGCCATTTTCATGCCGGGGGAGGGACAACACAGCCGCGCGCTAATGGCGTGCCGAAGCTGTCCCGCGGGAGAGACAAAACTGATGCGATTAAATGACGCGGCAATGACAATTCTCTGACAACACCAGCCAGGCGAACTCGGTACTCTTCATCCTCAAGAACAATGAGGGCCAACTTTCTGCGCGCCAGTTGCAGGAAGAGAAGAGTGAGACCACTATGCCAGACGCATCAAGTTATTCCACGTTTTCAACTTGCCCTAAGAGCCCAACGCAGAGCAAACTCGGGCGCCGCAATCTACTTGCCGTGTCTGTTCTAACCATCGCCATACCCGCGGCAGCCCAGACAGCGGGCACCTACGCGGTCACCAACCTCGTCTCGGACGGTTCCGTGCCCGCTACCATCACCGATGCCAACTTCATCAACCCGTGGGGGATCACGAACTCCACCTTCTGGATCAACGCCCAGGCGACCGGCTTTGACTACGTTGTCTCCCCAACCAACTTCCCACCGTTCACCCCGCCCGCCACCCCGGCGATTGCATTTAAAATCAGCATCCCTGCGGCGAGCGGCGGCACTACCGCGACCGGCTCACCGACGGGCGCCGCGTCCACCGGCGCTGCCACTGGCTTCGTCCTTCCCAACGGCACCAAGGCGAGCTTCCTGTTTGCCTCGCTCGACGGCATCATCACCGGCTGGAATAGCAAGCTCGGCACTGCGGGCGCGGTCGCACAAGCCGCCATCAACAACAGCGCGGCGGGCGCGGTATATACCGATCTGGCTCTCGTGACCAACACCAACGGCACTTACCTCCTCGCGACCAACTTCGGCAAAGGCGCCACGATCGAGGTGTACGACAGCAACTTCGCTCCCGCGAAACTCGCCGGCTCCTTCACCGATAGCACGCTGCCTGCCGGCTATGTCCCGTACTCGGTCCATGTCATTGGAACCCAGGTCTTCGTCACCTACGCGCTGCGCGCGAGCACAGGCGGTCCCACTATCGCCCCCGGCGATGGAATGGTTAATGTCTTCGACGCGAACGGCAACTTCGTGGCCCACGCGATCACGCCAGGCGGCAATCTCAACGCGCCCTGGGGACTTGCTATTGCTCCCACAACCTTTGGCATCTTTGGCGGAGATCTGCTGGTGGGCAACTTCGGCGACGGCATCATCAATGCCTACGACCCTAAAACCTTCGCGTACCTCGGTCAGTTGGCGGACGGCACCGGCAAGACGCTGGTCTACGCGAGTCTGTGGGAGCTATTCTTCGGTCTCACCGCACCCTCTTCCACCAACGGCGGCAACCTTAACACGCTCTACTTCGCAGCAGGGCTCACCGGAGAAAAACACGGGCTGCTCGCCTCCATCAACACCAACCCCTCCGCAACGGGTGCAGCGACGTTCGGCTTCAGCGCGTCAAGCTCTACGGCCACGGTTACCGCTGGATCGCCCGCCACGGTCGTTCTCAGCGCCGCTCCGACCAACAACTTCAGTGGCACTGTCTCGCTCGCCTGCACCAGTCTGCCCCAGGCCGCGACCTGCACGTTTTCGCCCGCATCGCTGGCTGTGACCGCCGGCGCACCGGCGACGACGACTCTCACCATTACCACCGCAAAGAAAACCGCGGGCGTCCGGCCCTTCACGATTAATGGGGGTTACCTGGGCAAGATCGCCGTCGCCCTGTTCCTCCCCTTCGGCGCGCTTCTCCTATTCCCTCGTGGCCGATCCTTCAACCAGCGACGCTACCTTCGTCTGCTCGGTCTGTTCGGTGTCTTCATCCTCTCTGCCGGCTATATCGCGGGCTGTTCCAGTTCGAGCGATGTCTTCGTCCCATTCACGCCGGCCGGAACGTCGGCAGTTACCGTCAAAGCCACCTCCGGCACGATCACCCAGACCATAACCGTCAACCTCACCGTGCAATGATTCGTAAAACTTCTGCGAATAGATTCACGC
>JAOAPP010000238.1 GCA_025462985.1 Bryobacterales bacterium
GCACCCGCCGCCGGCACATCGTCGTCGTGGTAATTCCACAACATCACCGCAGCCTCATTGTCCGCCTTCGTCGCGAAGGCATCGACGTCGGGTGCCTGCCGCACGCCGGTTTTGAGGATATCGTCCAGCGGGACCTGCCCTGTGCTGCTCGTGCTGACACGCTGTCCGGACATCAAGCCTGCCATGCGGAAGACATTGATGACAGGCTTGTCCACCCCATTCGTTGCAAGTGTCCGAAACCCTTCAAAAAATTCTTTGTCCTCGAACTCGAAGGACCACGACAGCATGGAGAGCAAGTTTACCTTGTATCGATCCTGCAGGGCGAAGAGGCTTTTGATTGCGGCCGCTGTATATACCGGGTACAGCGGACCGTTACGATAGGCGTTCGAGGGATTCACCTTCATCGAGCATGCCGCACAGCCCTCGGGATCCGCTTCACTCAAAATGATGGGGAAGATGAATATACTTTGGGTATTTCGCGACGATCCGAAACCCTTCACCGGCAGCTTTCAATTCATTCGCGAGCCCCATCCGCACATGTCCCTCTACGACGGTAGGCCGACCCTTCGGATGAAATGAGATGAAGTCCAGCGGAATCGGCTTACCCGTCGCTGCGCTTTTGTCATTCAGGCAATGCTTCAGGAAGTTATCGAGAAACAGGCTCGCTTTCTCCGAAGCAGGCCCCGTACTCGCCGGGCCGCCTACGATCGCATTTGGCAGTGCAGCGCGAACGCCCGCCACAGCATAGTCGTAGAGTTTGTTGTACTCCTCAGGAGTGCCGTGCCAGTATGCGATATCGGGTTCATTCCATACCTCGAAATACCAGGTGCCGACCTGTTCTTTGCCATAGCGTTGCACCAGATGCTCTGTATACTTCCTCACCAACTCCCCCCAGAGTGCATAGTCCTTCGGAGGATTGTTGGAAGCTCCAGAAATAGTATTTCCGGGATAGTGAATCTGGTAGTCGTTCACCCCAGGAACCGTCGCAGCAAGGTCTCTGGGCATAAATCCCAGTTCGACCATCGGGCGGACACCCGCCCTTTGAAACTCGTCGAAGGTCTCGTCCGTAATGGTGAAGTCATATACTGGCTTCCCGTCTGAGCCGACCGTGAAGACGTTCGATGAACTCCACTTGAGCTCCGCGACTCCGTTGCCTGAAGTCAGCAAATGATGTGCGCGGATGTACACCGGCACTGGGCTCAGACTATGCAGTTCGGCCAGCAGCAATTTTCCGTATTTCATCGTTGTGTAGTTTGATTCGTCGTATCCAAACCAGCTGTAGATGGGCGTATACGGCCCCTCCGGCTTCGCGAGGTTAACTTGAATAGATACCGGAGTTGATTCTGACATCTGTGCCGCCGCATTCATGGCGTCGGCACAGACTAAGATCATCGCAAGCTTTCGCATCTGTCGAGACCTCTTTGTGGTTAGACGTTGTATTTCAGCGCCAATGAATGTCCCAGGATGGAATGGAAGTAGACGTCACGGGGCAGTAGGAGGATGCATCTATGGTGGCGGTGGAAGCATTGAAGCTGGTTGTGTTTGGCAGATTGAAATCCCGGCGCCGGAACGCCAGCACTGATTCCGCGGGTTGAGCGAAGTTTCTTGAAATCGAAGCATCGTACTGCCGGAATGCGTCCGACTGCAGTGTAAAGGCTTTTACATGCCCAAGTGAACTGCGGCGCTACGACATTACGCCCTCTTATAAAGCCAGATAGATAAGGGCTTGTGAAAGTGGGCGCTCCGCCGGCTGGATTCATATCTGCCGGCTGGATTCATATTTGACCATTGCGAGCCAACACCCGTGTTGGCTGTGTCGGTCGAAACCACAGGCGTATACGGCGTTCCACCGCGCAGCACAATAATGGTCTGCATTGCCCCCAGCACGGCGTCCACAAAATGAACCGCTGTTCGCGATGTACTTTCTGCCACGCCCAACCGACAGCTAATAACTCCCGCCCATCGCAAGGCTTTGCGGCCTATCGAAGGCGACGTTGTTCTCTCATATCCGATGTTTCCGCCCAGTGCGGGAGACTGATTCGACTGCATGAACTTCGACCATGTGTAAGAAATGAGTCTCGTGATCCGTCCCTGACCCATCGCTCGAACTTCGCCTGCAAAGCTTGATAAGTCTCAACCGAGTGCATGAGCAGCACGGGATGCCTGTCGATGGGCCAGTTTGAGAGCAATTGCTCCACATGCCTATTTTTATGCAGCTATGTGCAACTAAATGCCTTAACATGCAGAAGCCCACTCGCATGAATCTTTCACGCTTCTGCTTCTTCTCTTCCGCGTTTCTACTGACCCTATGTGCGGTCGCAGCCAGGTACGCCGGGGCTTATGCGCAAGAGCGTGACAGACTCGCAGAACCGCCCTTTTTTGGAGTCTTGGGGCATCAGGCGTGGTCGAGCGAGAACGGGCTTCCGCAGAACAGTGTTCACCAGATCCTGCAGACTCGTGATGGATACCTCTGGATCGCTACCGAAGGAGGCGTGGCCCGCTTCAATGGCATGCAGTTCACCGTATTTAATCAGGAGAATGATTCGGCCATAACCAGCAACGATGCCTGCTGCCTCGCCGAAGATCGAACTGGTGTTCTCTGGATTGGAACTTCCGATGGTCTTCTGCGATACGCTGGGGGTGCGTTCCGCCGCTACACAACGGCCGACGGACTGCCGTCCCCGGTCGTATCATCTCTCGCCCCGACCGATGATGGCTTCTTGCTAGTACTTACCGGCGATGGCCTTGCAAAGTATGATGGACGGAGGTTCACCCCCCTGAAAGTTTCAGCCTCCGCACTTGGCTCCGGGCCCAACGACCGCGTTTGGCTTGCGACAGCAACCGCGCTCTTTACGTACAACCTTGCGGATCTGCGCGCCATCCCTGTTCCCGACCTCCCAAAGGAGCCGATCGAGGGCCTGGGTTCCCTGCAGGATGGCTCTAAGTGGGTGCGAACGCACACTGCCTTTCTGCTGTGGAACCAGGGGCATCTCCGTATTTGGCGTAGCGGATACGAGCTGCCAGGAACGCGTGTCCTCTCTTTCCTCGCGGACTCACGTGGAATTCTCTGGGTCGGCACCGATCAGGGTCTTGTTGCGTTGTCTACTGCGCCCAAATCCGAGAACGCGCGACTTGAGATACAGCCTGCCATAGGTGCCGCCCCCATCCTCACAATGTTCGAGGATAGGGAGCATAATCTCTGGGTCGGCACCGATACGACTGGGCTACATATCTTACGACAGCAGAAATTCCGAACCTTGCCTGCACTTTCGGGCTATCCCATAACCGCGATCACGCAATCCGCGAATGGAACACTATGGATGGGTAGCAAAGGCGAAGGCCTCTTCCGTTATGCAGGCAATCAAACTCGCCGTCTTTCCACCAAGGATGGCTTGATCAGTGATGTCATCCTTACAGTCGCCGCAGATCGAGATGGTTCCCTCTGGATCGGTACACCAGACGGACTCAATCATCTGCAGGGCGAGAAAATTGAATCCTATACCTCTGCCGATGGACTACCCGACGACTTCATCCGTTCTCTATACGCAGATCGGGACGGAAGCCTGTGGATCGGCACGCGTCGCGGCCTTGCTCACCGGCAAAACGGACACTTTACCGTCCTCTCTCGCGCTGATGGCCTGCCGAGCGACCTGATCGGGGCCATGCTGCGATCGAGTTCCAACGATCTTTGGATCGGCACGCTGGATGGCCTCGCCCGCATCAGGGACGGTAAGGTGAATATATTCTCCAAAGCCCAAGGACTTTCGGGCAATGTCATCACTTCCCTGCTCGAAGACGCAAACGAGCACACGATTTGGGTGGGCACAAAAGATAGTGGGCTTAGCCGCTCCTCCGCAAACGGCTTCACCCCCATCCACGCGCGGGAGATTCCCCGAGAGATCGACACGATCCTTGAGGACGCCCGCGGCTACCTTTGGCTCACCTCAAGCCATGGGATCATTCGTGTCCTAGCGTCGGAGCTAATGGCCTGCGGAGAAGCAGCTGAGTGTTCTCCTCACATCGCCACCTATAGCTCTTCCGATGGATTGCCCACCGATGAGATGTCATCCAGCGGGCATCCCGGCGGCTGGAGAGCGGTTGATGGCCGCCTCTGGTTTGCGACTCGCAAGGGCGTCGCCGTCGTAGACCCAGCAAGTCTGCACGAAAACCGTACGCCACCATCCGTTATTGTGGAACGTTTCACGATCGACGACATCGGGTTCAAAAACACAGGAAAGGAGATAACAATTCCGCCAGGCCACATAAAGTATGGCTTCGAATACGCGGGTCTCAGTTACGTCTCGCCCTCTAAAGTGCGCTATCGTTACATCCTTGAAGGATTCGACAAGCAGTGGACCCAAGCTGGTTCACGCCGCAATGCCTACTACACTAACCTCCCGCCGCGACACTATCGGTTCCGGGTACAGGCGGCAAATGAAGACGGCATCTGGAACCAAACCGGCGCAGAAGTAGCCTTCGTTATCGAGCCGCGATTCTATCGCACGCTCTGGTTTTCTGGACTCGCCACGCTTCTGCTCGCCGGCTTTATCTTTGCGATGTACAGGCTGCGTGTTCGTGCAATCCGTTCGCAGTTTGACGCGATACTTGCAGAGCGCAACCGCATCGCGCGAGAGATTCACGACACGCTAGCGCAGGGGTTCGTCGGCGTCTCTGTACAGCTTGAGCTGACCGCCCATCTGCTCGCCCATTCTCGTGTGGACGAAGCAAGTCAGCAGGTCGATCGCACACGGAACATCGTCCGGGAAGGGCTTGCCGACGCTCGTCGCAGTATATGGGACCTGCGAGCAGTTGGCACACAGGCCACACTTCCAATACGGCTCACGCACCTCGTGGAACAAAGCGGCACCGGGCCTCTGAAAACCGACATAGACATCGGTGGTATTTATCGGGCCCTCTCTCCGGCTCTCGAGAACGAAGTGGTACGAATCGCACAGGAGGCGCTCGCCAACGCAGTTCGTCACTCCGGAGCGTCCCGGATTGCGGTCCATCTGCGCTATCATCCAAACGAGCTCACACTAACGGTCCGCGACTACGGCATGGGGTTCCATGCGACTGACACAACTCTGCCAGCAAAGGGACACTTCGGACTTCAGGGAATGCGTGAACGTGCGGATCAGATTGGCGGAACCTTGAGAGTGGAGAGTTCTCCGGAAGGGGGCACCACCGTCACGCTGGCGGTGCCGCTATCGAATGGAAAGGAATGAAGGCATGGCAGATCGAATCAGGACTCTGGTAGTAGACGACCATCATGTAGTGCGACAGGGGCTCGTCGCGCTACTTGGAGTCATGCCGGAGATCGAAATTGTTGGCGAGGCGAGCGACGGCCTTCAGGCTGTCGAGTTGCACCGCAACTTACAGCCCGACATCACCCTTATGGACCTGCAGCTTCCGAACCTGGGAGGAGTTGCAGCCATAACCCGTATCCGGGCAGAAAACCCGACGGCACGATTTATTGTCCTCACAACCTTCGACGGTGATGAAGATATCTTTCGTGCGTTACAGGCTGGAGCCAAAGCCTATCTGCTTAAGGGCATGACCATCGATGATCTACTCACAACCATCCGACTCGTTCATGCCGGCAAAACCAGCATTTCGCCGGCAATCGCCGAAAAGCTCGCCGAGCGCATGGGGACGCAGGATCTTACTGCACGTGAACTTGCCGTCCTCGAGCGTATTGTTGCTGGTCGTGCAAACAAGGAAATCGCGTCAGACCTTGCGATCTCCGAGGCAACAGTCAAAACTCACGTCAACAACTTGTTAAGCAAGCTTGGTGTCAGTGACCGCACAAACGCAGCGACCGTCGCGATTCAGCGCGGGCTCGTCCATTTCAAATAAGGACAACTATGAAGCTGTCTCTGGTTCTTCTTATCCTGGCACTTGTCCCGCCTTCGCTCGGGGCCCAGGCCAAACCGGGCTGGCGTTCCGCCACAACAGAGGAACTCAATGCTGTGCTGCCATTGCGTGCCCCCGTGGAGAAGGAGCGCATCGAAACCGAGATGCGTACTGCTTCCGGCATCGTCAATTCGCACGGAAAAGTCATTGCCGGCGTCGTCCTTATCACTGCCGGGTACTCCGCGGATGGAAAATACTCTCACTACCTCCTGGTCCAGGCGCCGATCACAATAGCTGAAATTGCTCTTGCCCCGGGTTCTTACGTCTTCGGTTGGCAACGGACTGATGAAGGTCTCGCCGTCAAGTTCTACGAGGCGACGAATGGAGTAGAGCGTGGCACCGCAATCGCTCACCGAATGACCCAGGGAAGCCGCGTAGAGTCGTTCCGCCTCTGGCCTCCCGGAGCTCAATCCATTCTGCAGATCGGACGATTTAGTCTTCCATACCGGCTAACGGAATAGACGTCGACAATCCACGTCTTCGAAATAACAGGATATTTCAGGATAGGCGTTAGAAGACGTTCTCTTGACCGACGATCCATCGGTGACTTAAAACAAAGGGGAAAGAAACTGTGCCGGTGAGGGCGGCCACTATCGAGAATGGTTTTTGGTCGCAACGTCGTAGGACGAACGATGCAGGATTGGATTCCTTACACGGACATTTAGGGTTTTTTCATTTGTTTTACCCGGCGTGGTGGAACTGCGCTTTTGCAGGGGGTTTTGCAAAATTGTGGTGGCAGAGTGTGGAATTTTTGTGGTTATTTTGTGGTGGAGTGCGTGGTAAAGGTGGTTGATTGATGGTCATCTCTTGACGCCGAAAAACATGCCACAATTGTCAACTTTATTTTTCGGTGGATTGCTACGTCTAATGTGCAGAAATATGATGGCGGCCCACTCATGGAGACGAGCTTACATTTCCCGGATAATCTCTTGCGGCTTTTATCAAGACGGGCGGCGATTCTTTCGTTCCGGGAGATGCGCGGGATCGCAATTTTGCTGTTGCTGGCCGGTACCGCCTCGTCCTGTGCGGCGGTGAAGCCCGTTACGGCTGAGCAGCTGGAGCAGATCCTGGCGGCGACTCACAATGGATCCGATGTTCAGGTGGCGGCTCAACTCTCTGATCTGACCCTGATCGAACGATTGAGTCCGGCAGCACTCTCACGCTGCGAGGCAGGCTTACCTGGTCCCCGCGCGCGGCAGGCGTTCCTGGCGTTGACCGACATGTCGGCGTTCCTGGAGCCTCCTGGCGCTGAGGTCC
>JAOAPP010000247.1 GCA_025462985.1 Bryobacterales bacterium
GGCCGGGGCTCGCTGCGTCCGGCGCGGGTATAATCCAGAAAGGTCCACACCCAGAATGCAGTTTCGAATGCCGACCGCCACTGCGGCCGGGTTCTGCGCAGCCATCCTGCTGCTCGGAAACCTGTGCGCGCAGCAAACTTCTCCGACCAGCACGAGCAGTTCGGGCGCCAGTGGGACGCCCGCCTCTTCCTCAGCTGGAGCTGCAAAAAGCGAGACCGAGCTCAAGGTAAAGACTCCAGACGTTCCGGCGGGCCAGTCAAATGGCTCTATTCGGGTATCGGTGAACGAGGTGATCGTGCCCGTGACGGTCACCGACGAGAAGGGCCGCTTCGTTTCCGATCTGAGTGAAAAAGACTTTCAGGTCTTCGAGAACAACAAGGCGCAATCCATCCGTTACTTCACCCGCGATCGCAGCCAGCCCGTGGTGATCGGATTTCTGCTCGATCTGAGTTCGAGCAGCCGCATCCATTGGAAGAACTTTCAGGCTGCGACGGAGGAACTGGTTCAGAACCTTCTCCCCGGCGATCAGAAGTACTCGGGCTACCTGATTACTTACGGACAAACGGCCGAGGTGGCCGTCGACACCAATCACGATCCCGAGTCGATTGTAGAGAAAGTGCGGAAGCTGAAGCCCGGCGGCGGAAGCGCGATGTACGACGCCATCTATCTGGCCTGCACCAGCCGCAAACTGGTGAAGGGCGAGCCGATCGAGCCGCGCCGGATTATCGTCATCGTAGGCGATGGACACGACAATGCGAGCAAACACTCGCTGGACCAGGTGATCGAACTGGCGCAGCGTAACCTGGTCACCGTCTACTGCATCAGCACAGAGGCATTTGGCTTTACGAATCAGAGCGATCAGAATCTGGTCCGCATTGCGCAGGAAACCGGCGGACGGGTGGTGTACCCGCTCGGAGACGTTTATAAGGACACCGACGGGTATCTTTCGAAGCCCTCCGATGACGGCAATTATGCTCTGACTGTCGGTACCGGTTCGTACCGGTCGGCGGTGGATAACAAGATGTACCGCGCGGTGGCCGACATTTCTGGCGAAGTGACGATGCAATACATCATTCGCTACGTCTCCGACATCGAAACGCCGAAGTCGTATCGCGATGTGCGCGTTGTGGTGGACCTGGGCGGCGTCAAAGTCCGAGCCCGCCGAGGGTATTATGCCTCTGCTGTTACGCCCTGAGGACAACAAGCTAAGCTAACTTTTATGTCGGCTCGCGTGCTTTCATTCAGCAACTACGCGCCGAAAGAAGCGCAGTACTCGCTGCTGCTATGCGAGACGCCGGGGCGTCGCCTAGCGACTGTCGGGGTGCTCCTGCTCGATCCGGGGACGGATACCCTGTACGTGCGATTACGCCGCGACTGGAAATCGGTCGCCAGCGACGAAGACGCCGAAGTGCTTGCCGAACTCGAAAAAGATCTACAGATGCAATCGCGCGATAAGGGCGGCGCGGCTGTTCTGGAGCTCCTCGAAAACATTGCGTCACAATCGGTCCGTATCAGCGATCGCGAAGCCATCGTGGTACGGGACTTCGATCGCAAGCTGGGCGAGTTATACAGGGAACACGTTCCGGCGGAGGTACTGCGATTCCGAACTCATCTGCCGCGCTATTCACTGGCGGTTGCCGCGGGGCCATTCCTGACAAATCCCGAGGACATCGAGGCTGACGAATGGGTGGAGGCTCCGCCCGATCTTCATCTGGATGAGGACATGTTCATTGCGCGCATCCAGGGCCAGTCCATGGAACCGCGCATTCCGGACGGCAGCTTGTGCGTGTTCAGGCGCAATGTCGTTGGCTCCCGTAACGGGCGCCTGGTGCTGGTGAGGAATTCGGAGGTGGCCGATGATAACCAATACACCGTCAAACGCTACAAGAGCGAAAAGCGTGTCACCGAAGATGGCTTTCAGCAGACACGCATTCGCCTGGAGAGCCTGAACCCGGCTTTCCCCTCCTGGGATCTCGACGACGACGCCGAGAAATATCAGGTTGTCGCGGAGTTCGTTCGCGTTCTTGACTAGGATTGTTTCTTCTTTCGCCGCCGGCCGCTGCCGCCGCTTTCGACTGCAAGGGCAAACAGCAGCTTGCGTTCGACTGTATCGGCGCGGTCGAGGCGAACCCGTACGCCGTCGCCGATCGAGTACACTTTTCGCGTTCGCTCTCCAATGATCTGGCGACCGTTTTCGTGGTAGACGAAGCGGTCCCCCCCAAGCGACTCCATCGGCACCAGGCCTTCCACAAAAAGGTCGGTCAGTTCGACGAAGAACCCGAATTTAGTGGTGCTGATGATGAGCGCATCGAACTCCTCGCCGACGCGCTCCTCCATGAACCTCACCTTCTTCCACTCGATAAGTTCGCGTTCCGCCTCTCCGGCGCGGCGCTCCGTGAAAGAAGTATCCTGGCCGAGTTCGTGCAGCAGCCCTTCTTCGAGCAGGGGTCCCCGGGTATCCAAGTAGTGCCCCAGGATCCGGTGAACCACCAGGTCCGGATAGCGCCGGATCGGGGACGTGAAATGCGTATAGGCCGAAGCCGCCAGAGCGAAGTGGGCCTCGTTCACGTTGCTATAGCGGGCCTGCTTGAGAGATCGCAGCATCAGATAGCTGAGAATGCGTTCTTCCGGCTTGCCCGCAATGCGCGCGATGAGGCGCTGGTAGTTACGCGATGAGATATCAATTTCCTGCGCGAGCACAATGTCTTTGCGCACTTTGCGTCCATCACGCCGCTTCTGCACGACTGGATGCTTTCTGACCGGGATGGCCCCTACCCCAAGCGAGTATCCAAAATGCGCTGCTACTTCTTCGAAGTCGGCGATGCGCTTCCCATCAGGCTTCTCGTGAATGCGATAAAGGGCCGGAATTTCCGCTGCCTCGAAGTTTCCGGCGACAGCCTCGTTCGCCGAGAGCATGAACTCCTCGATAATGCGGTGTGCGATGTTGCGTTCGGCCCGTGTGACGCCGACCATGTGTCCCGAGAGATCCAGTTCGATGTTGGTCTCGGGCATGTCGAAGTCTATGGAGCCCCGCTTGGTGCGCTTGCGGTTGAGCAGCAGGGCCAGTTCGCGCATCAGTTCGAAGCGGTCGACCAGATTGCTGTAGCGCTCGCGCATGGCCGGATCGCCTCCGAGCACGCGAAAGACATTTGTGTACGTCATCCGCTCGGCACTGCGAATGAGTCCCCGTGTGAACTCCTGAGAAACGATTTCTCCCTGCCGGTCAATTTCGAGAATGGCTGACAGTACGAGCCGGTCCTCCTGCGGACGCAGCGAGCAGATATCTGTTGAAAGCTCCACTGGAAGCATCGGAACGGCGCGATCGGGGAAATACACGCTGGTTCCCCGCCCCAGGGCTTCCTTATCAATCGGAGACCCGGGACGCACGTAGTGGCTGACGTCGGCGATATGGACCTGCAGCGCGTAATGCCCGTTCGGAAGGCGATCGACGAGCACGGCGTCATCGAAATCCCGCGCCGTTTCTCCGTCGATCGTGACGATCGGAAGACCTCTAAAATCGCGCCGTCGCGCGACCTCGGACTGGGGAATCTCGTGCGCGATCTGGCGGGCTTGTTCTATCACGTCCGGTGGAAACTCATGCGGCAGATGATGCTTGCGAATGATGATCTCGACATCGACGCCAAAGTCGTCCGGATATCCGAGCAGTTCCACCACCCGCCCAACTGCGCCTTCGCCGCCTTCCGGAAATTCGAGAATCTCAACGTTCACGATCATGCCGTCGAGCTCTTCGAGGGAAGAAACTCGCACCGGTTCCGGACCCACCCGGTCCACGGCTTCGTGGGCAGGCGGCATTTCCATGCCCTCCGGAATAAGAATCCATTGCTGGATGCGGTCGTCCGACGGGACCACAAAGTTGCCCCGTTTCTTAACCCGGAACTCGCCGACGACTGTGACATGTGCCCGTCGCAGGACGCGGACCATCTCGCCTTCGGCCCTGCCATCACGGCCCAGCCGGGTGACATGCACCAGAGCCCGGTCTCCGTTCATCGCTTTTTCGGCTTCGGGAGGCGGAAGAAAAACGTCGCTCTGAAGCGTCGTGTTTCCTGGATCAGGGATGAGGAATCCGAAGCCGTCGCGATGAATCGAGACGCGGCCTACCGCATATTCGGAACTGTTTCCAGTGGCCAGGTAGTGCCCGCCGCGTAGCTCTATCAGAGCGCCGCGATCTGATAGCCGGTCCAGGGTTTCTTCGAGCTCCGTGCGATCTTCGCCCGTGAGCCGCAACTCTTTTACAAGCTGCTTGTAGGTAGCCCGGCCATGCGGCAGGCGCTGGATGTGCTGGAGCAGGCTGCTATCGGTGAGAGGCGCTGCCGCGTTGGTCGGGTGCTTTGCCACTACCGCGATTATAGGCGCGTAGGCTGCTTGCGAGGATCCAACCGGATCGATGTATCTTGGCTGCTGCAAAAGCCGGCAAAGCACCTGTCATGTGTCAGACCAGGACGCCTGCCCGACCTTGGGCCATTGAAGAAGAACCTGCGCTGGTCAGGTCCGCCTGGAAGCGTACTGGTCGAATTCGCGGCACAGGATCTCCGCCGGGAAATCTGGCGATTTGGGCAGTTTTATGGGTTGAGAGATTCTGCCGTCCACAACGATTTCGAGAAGAGGGGCTACTTCGCTTTGGCCTTGCTTGTCTAGCACCTGGTAATCCCAGGAACGGCCCGTCTGATCGCGCAATGCAGCAATTTTCGATTGAATTTTGAGTTTCTC
>JAOAPP010000275.1 GCA_025462985.1 Bryobacterales bacterium
CGGTTATCAGCCGATACGAAAATGACCAGGTGCTCCGGCCTGGCAGGCAGTTCAAAAGCTTTGCGGAAGTGATAAACCCCGAATGCCTGCGGATCGCTTTGGGGACAGTCGATCCATTTCGCTTTCCATTGATGCGTGGCTTCGCCGGCACGGAGCAGGGAACTCGCCGCTAGCGCTGCCGTCAACGTACGAAGGATCATCGGCGGTACACCGTGCCCCCTTTCATCACGAAAGACACTTTCTGAAGCACTGTGATGTCCTGGAGCGGATTTCCGGGAACCGCGATGATATCGGCGAAGTAGCCTGCCTTCAAGGCTCCAATCTTTCCTTCCCACCCGAGCAATTGCGCTCCATGGAGGAGTCCGGCCTGCAGCACAGCCGCAGGTTCCATCCCGTACTTCACCATGCACTCATATTCCAGTGCCTGCGTGCCATGCGGAAATGGACCAACGTCCGAACCGACAGCCATCGGAACGCCGGAGTCCAGTTGCTGACGAAAGCTACGCCGCTTCACTTCGAGTATCTGCCGCAGCCGCTGTTCGGCCGCCTTCGAAGAGGCATGTTCGGCGAAGTACTCCGAAATCGTGAAGGTCGGAACCGCGAAGATCAACTTGGATTTCATCAGGCGCATCGTTTCCGCACTCAACTCATCGGCATGGTCGATGGAGGCAACGCCCGCCTGCGCAGCAAACAGTGTCCCCGGTTCGCCGGTCGCGTGCACCGCAATACGCTTCTGAACGCGCGCCGCTTCATGGACCGCCGTCGCTAATTCTTCAGCCGAATACTGGTAAGGCGTAGACAGCTTTCCGTCGATCACTGAATCGCGCCCGGTCTCGTAGATTTTGATGAAATCCGCCCCGCCCTTGAACTGCTCGCGGATCACTTCCACGAGCTGCGCCGAAGAGTTTGCCTGTGTGGCGTTCGGAAGAACATGCTGTTCGGGGTTGTAGCCGATCGCGTCTTCATGTCCGCCACTGATATCAACGGCATTCCCGCTAATGCGCAATCGCGGACCCGGAATCATCCCCTTATCGATGGCGTCCCTCAGGGCCGTGTCTGCCGATCCCGCCCCTTCTGTCCCCATGTCGCGCTCTGCCGTAAAGCCAGCCTGCAGATCGTCGCGTGCCGCCAGTACGGCCCGAATCGTCCGCTCCGGCACCGACTCCTGCACAGTCTGAAGATCCTCTGCCCCTGGGTGCAAAAACAGGTGAACGTGCGCGTCAATGAGCCCAGGCATCAGCGTCGTATCACCGAGATCGATCACTTCCACACCCGCCGCTTTCGGCACAGTCGTTCCGACGGCCGTGATGCGGTCGCCTTCCACCAGCACCTCACCTGGAGTGATGACCCGAGATCCCTCCACGTCCAGCAAGCGTGTCGCGTGCAGCACCACTGGTCTCGGCCGATCCTGCCCTCGCGCAAGCTCTGCTGCCGGGAGTATCAGGAAAAAAAGCGCGATCAGTTTGGACATTTCTCAGCGCGATAGTAGCACCCGGCCTCACGTCGGGACGGCGATGGGCATAGACGCTATCATCGAAGCGGAATCTAATGCCTATCTCAGAAGAACGAAGACGCCGCGGCAAGGAGACCATCAAGCGCTACAAATCCGTCAGCGGTACCGATCCTTACGCTGCCGCGACGGACGCCATCGCCGATATCCTGATGTTCGTCGCCAAAACCAGTGAAGAAGCGACCCAGATCCTGCATTCCGCTGAAGTGGACTTCAACACGGAACTAGAGGGAGAAGACCTGATCGCCGAAGGATAGGGCGCAAACAAACCCAGAAAGCCGCTAGCCGTGGGAATGGCTGTGGTTCTGGACGATTGTATTCAGTTCATTGATTACGGCTTCGCGCTCTGCCCCTGTAAGCTCACGCTGCAATCGCTCCAGCGCAAGCCCGACCACGTCGCGATGATGCAGCCTCGATCCCACTTCGTTGCTCATCTGCAACCAGAGGGAGTGCAGTTTGTCCACATCTTCCGGCCAAAGTCGTGGAGGGTGCGGACCGAGATTCACGAATGTAGATGGGCGGTCCGGTGTGATGATCTCCAGTGAAAACGGATGCCGCGGCTCCGGCAGGTTTTCCCAGGCCAGGCCGATGCGTCTCGCTAGTTCGTCGGAACTCATCTGGTGCGACACTCCGGTTACCAGCCGCGAGACTTTCAGGAGATTTGCTGTTTGCACCACGGCCTCAAACGCATCCGTTGCCGGGACAACCAGCAATTCCACCGGTTTCCCCTCTTTTTCCGCAATCGTCACCACTGCCGTGAAGAGCGACTTCTCGTCTTCCCCGAAAATCTGGTCTTTTGTCAGGTCGTACTCGCTGTCGGGCGGCAGCGTTCGTACCGTCATCACCACAATATCGTTCCGCCGCAAATCCGTTTTTCGCAAGGTGCGCCGCAGGTGCTCCATGTGTTCCCGTTTTCTCACTGCCACGAGCACACATCCCGGCCGCGCATGAAGCAGCCTCGGATCCACCCGCGGCTCCTGCTGAATGTTGAACTCTTCAAGCCCACGCTGATGCTTGGTCTTCTGTTTACGTTTATTTATTCGTTCCGAGATTGTGAAAACCAGGAAGAAAGCAATCGTAAAGCCAACGCCATAGATCGTTGCGTACTGCTTTGAGAAGAGGTTGACAATCGCGGTGGCCAGCAGCACCAGCGTGGTCATGCCCAGCCCGATTGGAATCTCTCGTCCCCAGATCCGGAAGTTCAGCGGAACCTTATACTCCTGGTCTGAACGCTGGAAACGGAGCGCGAGAACTCCCAGCGCCTTCAGCGCGAAGCTCCAGACCACGCCGAATGCATACGCCTCGCCCAGCAGGTACACATCGCCCCGGCTCAGCACGATCGTCGCCACCTGCAGAACCGTAATAAAGTGGATGATCCGATAGGTGGTGCCGAACTTCGGATGAAGTCTCCTGAACGGATCGAGCAGCACCCCGTCTTCCGCCACTCTGTTCAAGACGCCATTGGCGCCGATCATCGAGGTGTTCACCGCACCCGATAGGATCAGTACGCCCACAACCACAACAAACACGTGGAAAGCAAGGCGCAGGAGTTCCGGTCCCGCCAGATTCATCGCCAGGCCGCCGAGGAGGTTGTCAACGTACGTCTTCCGCAGATTGTCCGGAATGATCATCGTTGCAAATAGGGTGATGATGCCCGTCGAAACAATCGCATAACAGCAGACAATGTTCCCGGTGATCTTCAGGTTCTTCAGTTTCGGAGAAGCGATTTCCCGGTACACCTGGGCCAGCGTTTCGAATCCACTCATCGAAAGCAGCGAGTGCCCGAATGCGATGATGATGGCCACCAGCGGTATGGTCGGCCAGAACGTTCCCTGGAACCAGCCCAGCGCCTCAGGAGCGAAGCGTAGATGGCTGGGAACCGGTGAAGGCGGCAGCGCCCACTTGCCTTGCAGCACGATA
The DNA here is from genome assembly GCA_025462985.1 of Bryobacterales bacterium. Lineage (GTDB taxonomy): Bacteria > Acidobacteriota > Terriglobia > Bryobacterales > Bryobacteraceae > Bog-105. The sequence continues at coordinate 3,431 of JAOAPP010000275.1, forward strand.
GTTAAAGGGCACCAGATCAGAAGCGCGACCAGCATCACAGTTGTGATTTGCATAATGCGCAACGCCGCCGAACTGGACTCCTCTATGCCCCTGATGTTGCTGCGCCAGAAGAACAGCGTGACGGCCACGCCAAAGAATGCTGCAAAGGTGTGCGGGTTTATCTGCAGGTGAAAATGTGCGAAGCTGGCGATCTCATTGATGAGGGATCCCAGATACACTCCGGCGCTGACGCAACTGATCGGGCCCGTCAGCATGTAATCGAACACCAGGGCCGAAACCGAGATCTTCGCCAGCACCGGGCCCATGCTGTCCCGAACGACGACGTACACCCCGCCGCGCACAAACATTCCGCAGCTCTCCATATAAACGGAGCGCACCGCAAAACTGAAGATCATCACGCCCAGGACATACCAGGCCGCCGATTTTCCGATCGCCAGTTCGGCAATGCCGCCTGCGTAAAACATCGACGAGGCCAGATCGCTCAATACGATCGCTGCGCCTCGCCAGTAACTGATAAACGAAAGAGCGACGGTGGTGGCTACCACCACGCGCGAGGTCGTCGCTAGCTTGGACGAAGATTCCATAGGTTCAAGTCATGGAAGGGCACAGCGCCTAAACACCTGAAATCAGGGATCGGGGAAAGGGGACGACCTCTTCGACCGGAATCGCATTTCGGGGGAGCGTGAACGTGGCCCTGCTTTGATCCTAGTAGACCACGACAGTTGATGCTTCTGCCTCCCTTTGGAGCCGGTTGGGCATAACTGCACGAACTCTCAGCAGGTTAGGCCTTCCCTCTCCGGAGGAGAGGTCGGAAAAGCCTGTATGATGTTCAGCACGCTCCCGCCGATTACTCCCATGTGACTGATCAACTTAACCTTCATCCCAGCGCCGATCTTCTGGAGCGGTACGCCATGAATCGCCTGACGGAATCTCGGACAGCGCACGTCGAAGAGCATCTGTTGCTTTGCCGCTCCTGCTGCACCACCTTGACCGCCATCGACGAGGAAATCAAGATGATACAGCTTGTCCTGGGCGGCTCGGAAGTGCCGGCGCAATCCCGCCGGGCGGTCTAGGCGCTTACCTGCGTGAGTGCCCGTGCCCGGTACTCCTGTCCGGATCGTTCAGGAA
>JAOAPP010000325.1 GCA_025462985.1 Bryobacterales bacterium
CAGCATCATGGTAAGGGCTCTGCGTGGATCACGGGTGACCAGCAAGACCAGCAATGCCGCCGCGAACGAGGACGGCACAACCTTTCGAGCGAATTTGTCCCCAACGGTCTGGATATTCGGCCGCATCGTCTGTGCCTGTTCGACACGCTGAATGAGTCGCCCCACGACCGTATCTGAACCGACTTCGGTGACTCGGACTTCGATCCGGCCGGAGAGCAATATGGTGCCGGCGTATACGCTGTCGCCCTCTCGCCGAGAAACGGGCATACTCTCGCCTGTGATCGGAGCCTCGTTTACCGTGCCTCCTCCGTTCTCGATGTCACCATCCACCCCAATACGCCGGCCTGCACGCACCACAACGACGTTACCTACCTGTACTGCCTTTACGCGGACGCTAACTTCTACGCCGTCGCTCAGGAGCCAGACTTCTTCGTCTTCGGTGGACAGTAGTTGGCGGATCGCTCGGCGGGTTCTACGCAATGTCACGAGCTCCAGATACTCTCCAACATTCAAGAGCCACAACACGATCAACGCCGTCACATTCTCACGCAACATCAAGCTCGAGAGCGTGGCCGCTCCGATTAGAGTTCCCGTCGTGATACCGCTCTTGCCGGTGACAGTGCGAAAAAGCGCCCGCAGAAAGTCGTATCCAGTAATGATCGTGCCAGCGACCGAGAGAACAACCACGGGTGCGGCAAAAGGGGAAGCGGCAACACTCCCCCAGATGAGACCGTTGGCAAAGATGAGCAGTAACTTGGAACCACCGATAAACAACTTGCTAACCAGCTTGTGGGCTTTCCCGCCCAGTTTGGATTCCGCTTCGCGAGTCGCGTAGAGTTCTCTGGCGAGAGGTGTCGCTTGTAAAGCATCCTCTACGGTCCTGAGCAGCAGTTCCATTGCTAGCGCGCCGTCATGCTCAACCAGAATGCGGCCGGTCAGCGCATTTACCTGAAGCGTGTTAATACGAAAGCGTGCGCGCAAAAACTCTTGAACAGCAAGGGCATAGCGGGGACGGTCCAAAACGGCAGGAACGTAGAGACGCTGCCTTCCGGGCACGCTGGACAGAAGGCGAACGCCAGTTCCAACCGATGCAACGCTGGCGATCAATTTGACTCTCCCAAATCGGAAGCGCCAGTTTTGGGCTTTTTTTCTCGGTCCAACTCCGCTTTAGCTTCGGCTACTACCTTATTTGCTTCCGAGTAGACCCGTTGCCCCATGGCCTGAATGTTGCGCACTACTAAGAGGCCGGTTTTGATGAGAGCTTTAAGGAACAGGCGCCAAGTATCCCCTGTACTCTCCGCCGTTGGTCGAGGATTGGTCGGATCTATGATGTGCTGCTGCATTGTGTACCTCTGTTTTACGGCTCCGCAGGACCACGACCGAGATCACCCTCAAGGTCTAAGTCCGCTTTCGCTTCCGCGGTAATGTCCTGAACATCTTCCTTCACGGTGGAAGCAACTTTCTGTACATAACGACCGGCGGCGATCCCGCCCTTGATCGCACCGCGCACTACCGGTCTAGCCTGCTTTCCGAACAGAGGCACTGCAAAGGCGGCCGCCAATCCGGAAGCCGCACCCCATAAGAACACTTTCTTACTTCCGCCGTGGCCCTCATTCGTCCCTTTCCCTTGTGCTGACATCCCGTTTGGTGCCTGACGGATCCTTGCTTCGACCTCATCCGCGATCGCCGAAATACTTTTCTTGTCGAGAGTCGCTTTCGTCTTATTGCTGCTCCCCATTAAATTCCTCCTGATCGGATTCCTCGGGCTTTTCAGCTGGCTCATCGGCGTGGGCCAGAGCGTTGGTTACTAACTCCGTAATGTGACGATCCGCCAAGGCGTACTTCACATGTTTTCCCTGGCGCCGGCGCGCGATGACTTTTTCGGTTCGCAGCACCCGAAGCCGTTGCGAGATCGTTGAGAGAGCCTCGCGCTCTAGTTCGGCCAACTTCCCTACACAGCGCTCACCCTCTAACAAATGAGCCAGAAGACGAAGTCGAGAAGCATCACCCAGAGCGCGGAAAAGCCGGGCGGCAGCTTCGACGGCAGCGAAATTGATGGTTGTCCTGGCCCTGCCGGGCATATGCTGTGGAGACTCGCAAACCTCGCCAGCTTCTTTGACTGATTCCATCGGCACTCAACCTACCATCACTTCAACATATGTGCAAGTGGTGAAGTAAGTACAAGTGGTGAAGTACGTGTTTCTTCTGGGAAGTAGTGATTAAGGGATGAAACCGCAACTACAGTCACGATGATTCTGCGGGTGGGCTCTAAATAGGAGCAGCGAAAGGGGCGTGCGACTTTGGCGTACGCGGATCGAGTCTGAGCCGGCGTATTCACCCGACGGGAACTTGATCGCATTCGAATCCGACCGGACGGGAAATGAGGAGATTTGGACACCGAGAAAAGATGGCTCTGACCCGGTCCAGATCACCTTCTTCGGGGCTGGACGGGAAGTCCCCAATAGTCGCCTGACGGAACGAAAATCGCGTTCGATAGCAACGTGGCCGGCGACTGGAATATTTACGTCAGCAAGTCCCAAGGCGGTCAACCCCTTCGATTGACGATGAGCGCCCAGGATGAGTCACGCCCAAGCTGGTCCCGCGATGGCAGATGGATCTATTACTCGACGCCGCGCGAAGGTCATGCTCAGATTTTCTAAATACCTTCGATTGGACAAGATCTCGATTATTCGACAATAACTGGAGGTCTGGCCAAAGCCCCTGCCCGGGGCAGCGGGAAGACCACGCTT
>JAOAPP010000126.1 GCA_025462985.1 Bryobacterales bacterium
CCGGTCTCCCGCAGAATCCCGGCCTTCAGGAACGCCTTGACCAGGGCGAGCACGCGCTTGTCCTTGACCCGCCGCCGTACCCGGTCCATCAGGGCCGTGTGGTCGATCGAGTCGAAACACGCCTCGATATCCGCGTCCAGGACCTGGCGATAGCCTTGCGTGCCCCAGAAATGGATCTCGGCGATCGCGTCGTGCGCCCGCCGGCCGGGCCGGAACCCGTAGGAGACCGACTCGAAGTCGGCCTCGAAGATGGGTTCCAGCACCAGTTTCAGTGCCGCCTGGACCACGCGGTCGGCCACAGTCGGGATACCGAGACTCCTCAGCATCCCGCCGTGCTTGGGAATCATCCGCTCGCGCACCGGCAGCGGGCGGAACACCTGCTGCCGTAGCTGCTCGCGCAGCTCGTCCAGGAACACTGGCACTCCCACCTGCTCGATGATGGAGCGGACCGTGGCACGGTCCACGCCGGCAGTGCGGGCACCGGTGTTGCCGACGACCCGGCTCCATGCCATCGCGAGGAACCGGCGGTCGCACACCAGGTGGTACAGATCATCGAAGCGGTGGCCTGGATCGGCCGCCGCCCAGCGGTGCAGTCTGGTCTGCATCTCCCGTACCCGCAGCGGACGCACCAACGGTGCGTCGTGCTGCGTGGCCGGAGTCTCCACCCCGGCGTCTTCGAGCATTGCAGTCCCTTTCTACTCGTCACCCGCTGCCGCCCTTTGCCATGTGCGCGGCTTTCCCGCGCTCGGACTACTACGGCGGCTCCGCCCCGTCCCGGCCCGTTCGGCCGACGGTGGGCCCAGCCCGGATCTCCGCGCCGGATGCGCGGCCCGTGGCAGGACTGGGACGGTTCCCGTGTTCACTTGTGATCGCTTGTCGGAGGAGGCGCCCGGCTATACCCCGGCGGCATCGCCACGGCTACGCCGCAGACCTTCACCGTGGCCTTGCACAGCGGCGAACGAGACCGCCGCGCAAGTCGCCCGCCTTCAGGAGGCGGACGTGCACCGCTCCCAGCCCAGATCCGCCAGGTTCGAGCTGGTGGGATTCGTTACGAGGCTTCACACACCGGTTTCTCGCGTACACCTCTCCGTCTTGCTCGCCGGGCACACAGCCATCTGGCAGTACTGGCCCCGCCCCGGCTTTGTCAGGGCTGCTTCCCGCCCTCTCCGGCACCTCCCGGTTCAGGCTGCCCTCAGCTTCAACCCGACTGCTGCGACAGCAGGTTGGTGCAGGTCTTCCACCTCCACACGATCAACAAGCGCCTCACGGCTTCCCTGTCAAGTCTGGCGGTGTTGCATCGGACATAGGACGCAGGCCGAGAGGCGATCACAGACCGTAGCGATCAGCCTCCTCGAACCAAACCGTGAAATCCGTGATAACGTGTTTTCATGACTCCTGAGCGTAAGACCACCCCATCCAAGTTGGCCACTGCGTTGGGCGTGCGTCCTGCGACGGTGCAGGCATACGCCCGCAATGGACGAATCCCTTTCGACACGACTCCAGGCGGGCACCGCAGGTACAACATCGATGAGGTCCGTACCGCCCTCGGCCAGGCGCCGGCACCTCAAACACCGCCGCCTACGAGATTCCGGGGCACCCGCGGCTGGCTGGTGGACGCCCTAGAGCTTGAAGGATGGGCGGAGCGACTAGTAGCGCGCGACGAACTGCCCGGACTGATCCGAAATCTTGTCATTGGTTCAACAAACGAATTGCGGTCGGTCGATTTTCGTTCGGGCGAAGGTATCGGCATGACTGGCTGGGATGGCCAGGCGGATGCCGTCCACGGAAACGCTTGGGTTCCGGCTGGAAAATCAGTCTGGGAAATGGGAGCGAGCGAAGATGTCACCACGAAGGCAGACGGCGACTACGCTGCGCGCACAAAGGATCCGCAAGGTGTTTTGCCGTCTGAGACAACTTTCATCTTTGTAAGCCCGAGGCGCTGGCCCCAGAGAGATGATTGGGCCACCACCAAGCGAGGCGATAAGATCTGGAAAGATGTCCGGGCGTTCGATGCCGACACACTGGAAGCCTGGCTTGACAGCACTCCTGCGGTCCACGTGAGGGTAACCAAAATGTTGGGCCGCGATCCGGATGGCGCTAGCGACCTCTCGGCTGCATGGAACCGTTGGTCTCTCGCAGCCCTGCCGCCGGTCCCTCCTGGCCTTGTGACGGCTGGCCGCGAGTCAGAGGCACAGTCACTGATTGCCTGGTTGCAGAGTGAACCCTCGGTGATGACTATTCAGGCCGAGTCTCTTGAAGAGTCCTTTGCATTTATCGCCGCCACGATCTTGTCGCTTCCGCAGGATGCGCAGGAAGTAGTAACCCAACGCACTCTTGTAGTCCACTCGCCTGAGGCGTGGGACGAGGTCATCGCAAGAGTCTCTCCAGATACGCGATTGCTGCTGATCCCGACGTTCAGCCAGCCATCTGCAATTGAAGCATCTGACATCGGTCATCAAGTAGCCATTCCGGTTGATATGAACACACCTACTTCCGGCGCACGTATTTCGCTTCCACGCATTAAACGCCAGCCGGCTGCTGACGCACTCATCGGCGAAGGCGTCCCTGAACAGCAAGCTCACGAGCTCGCAGGGATCGCTCGTCGCAGTTTGCTCATGTTTCGTAGGCGGGTTTCAGCTAACGCTAGTAGCACTCCCGCCTGGGCCACTCCCGAGAATGCAGACGAGATCGTTCCCCTTGTGCTTGCGGGAGCATGGCAGGAGGGAGCCGACGGGGATGAGAAATTTCTAAGCGAAGTCTGTTCAAAACCCTATACCGATGTGAGTGCCGCGTGTACGCGTTGGTCGGGACAAAGCGATATGCCGGTGCGCCGGGAGAGCACGCAATGGTTTTGCGTGTCGAAACGTGATTCATGGGAACTTGTGGCGCGTTTTGCCACGGCGAGCAATCTGGCAAATTTTCGCACCGCTGCGGTGAATATGTTGACAACCATCGATCCTTCTCTCTCATTGGAGGTAGATAAGCGTTGGGCTGCAGGTCTCTACGACCGTTCACTGCCCTGGTCAAGAAATCTCATGACTAGTGTGGTGGAAAGCCTGGCGCTAATCGCTACTAGCACCGGGGATACTACATTTCCCAATGGAATGACTGGTCAAAAATTTGCCGACTCTGTCGTTAGAGAGGTACTAGAACAGGCGACAGTGGATGAATCTAAGCGTCTATGGCCTTCCCTTGATTACGCGCTCCCGTTGCTGGCCGAAGCATCACCTGACGTGTTTCTCGAAATGGTGGATCGCGCTCTGGACCAGGGCAGTCTTCTAGCTGTTTTTGACCCAGAAGAAGAAAAAACGATCTTTTCGCATCCCAGGCACACTGGCTTGCTTTGGAGCCTTGAGGCATTGGCGTGGGCGCCAGAGCACCTGGGGTCTGCTGCCGTCATTCTCGCGCTCCTAGCGGAACGAGAGCCTGGTGGGCGGTGGAGCAACCGACCGGCCGGCAGTCTGCAGGAGATCTTTCAGCCATTTCATCCGCAGACGGCAGCTAGTTTCGACGAACGGTATTCCGTACTGGATGCTATTCGAGAAGTCGCCCCTCGTGCCGCTTGGGGGATGATGGTTTCACTTCTTCCTACTCGGAATTTTATGGCGCAAATGACATATAGTCCGAGGTGGAGAGAATGGCAGCCGGAAGATGAGCCGATGGGTCTAACGGGGCCCGAGATTATCCGCCATTGCCGCGAGCTTGTAAGGCGCCTCCTGGAGGATGTCGGCGTTCATCAAGCGGGATGGACAAGTCTAATTAAGGCGTTGCCCGAACTTCCTGATGAGCAGTTCGATGCGGTACTGGCCGACCTAAATTCTCTTGACATCTCCTCGCTCGAAAGCGACAGCTTGGACGCAATGATCCGCGAGCTTCGGGAGGTAGTTCAGCAGCACCGGAAGTATGCAACCGCGGGCTGGGCTCTGCCCGAAGATAAGGTGCTTCGAATCGAGAGAGAGTTCGCTCGATTCACCAATGAAGATCCTACAGAGGCATTTGCCTCGATCTTTTCGTACCATCCAGATGTTCCAGGCTTCGATGTCTCCGATCCCAACTACCTCACTGCTATGCGGGAAATACAAGAGGAGGCTGCGGGAAGCGTAGTCTCCGATCTCGGACTGGAGGGGATCTGGAGTTTGGCTTCCAAGTGCAAGGCTCCGCATCTCCTCGGAGCCGCAGTCGGGGCCGTTTCCGCTGATTTCGACGAGGAAATGGTGGGCACGCTTGATTCGGACAAGGAAGCGGAGCAAAGGGTTGCCTTCAGTTACGTCAATTCTCGATTCTTTAAGGAGGGCTGGCAGTGGGTATCTGGATTTTCCGAGAACTTCACGGCATG
>JAOAPP010000348.1 GCA_025462985.1 Bryobacterales bacterium
CTCTTGTCGACGTCGGGCAGATCTACCGTCAATTCGCGCGTGTTAGTGCACTCCGGGTACCCGGTACACGCAATGAAGCTGCCGTGCTTGCCCCACTTGATCACCATGGGCTTGCCGCACTTCTCGCACACGAAGTCCGTCGGCTTCTCCATGCGCTTGATGTCCGTCATCGTGCGCGCGGCGTGGTCCAGTTTTTTTGTGAACCGGTCGTAGAAATCCGCCAGGGCAGCCCGCCACTCTAGCTTTCCGTCCTCAATCTCGTCCAGCTCTTCTTCCATTCGCGCCGTGTACTTCACGTCGAACAGTTCGTTGAAGCTCTCGAGCAGAAGGTCCGCCACCACCATGCCCAGTTCGGTCGGCGTAAACCTGCCGCCCTCTTTGATGACGTACTCACGATCCTGAATCGTCGAAAGAATGGACGCGTACGTCGAAGGCCGTCCCACCCCATCCGATTCCAGCTTCTTCACAAGCGTCGCCTCGTTGTAACGGGGCGGCGGCTCGGTGAAGTGCTGTTCCGGCTTGATCTCCTTGAAACGAAGCGTCTCGCCCTCGGTCACGGCGGGCAGTTTGTGCTTCAACTCCTCGTCGTCTTCGTCCTTCTGGTCTTTGCCTTCTTCGTAGACCTTCAGGAAACCATCGAATTTGGCAACACTGCCCGTGGCCCGGAACAAGTACTCCGTTCCGCTCTTGCCGACCGCCGAAATATCGATTGTCGTCTGGTCGAAGATCGCCGGCGTCATCTGTGAAGCCACAAACCGCATCCAGATCAGCCGATATACCTTCAATTCGTCTTCCGCCAGCAGCCCTTCAAGCGATTCTGGCGTCCGTAAGACGGAGGTCGGCCGGATCGCTTCGTGAGCGTCCTGCGCGTCCTTCTTCGTCTTATACACGTTAGGCGCTTCCGGCCGATACGTTTCCCCATACCGCTCCGTCACAAACGCCCGCACTTCCTGCAGCGCATCTTCGGAGATACGCGTGGAGTCCGTACGCATATACGTGATGAGACCGACGGAGCCTTCGCTGCCCAGCTCTTTTCCTTCGTACAGCGACTGCGCCAGCATCATCGTGCGTTTGACGCTAAACCGCAGCTTCCGCGAGGATTCCTGCTGCAGCGTCGACGTGATGAACGGGGGAACCGGATTCCGCCGCTTCTCCTTGGTCGCAACCGACTTGACTATATAGGATGCGTCCTCCAGATTGCTGACGATCTCCGTCGCGGTCGCCTCATTCCCGATCTCAGAGGCCGCTGCGCCTTGCTTGTTCAGCCGTGCCGTCAGCACTGGCGGCTTCTTGGCGTTCAAGGCGACGTCAATCGTCCAGTATTCCTGCTTCTGAAACGCCCGGACTTCCCGCTCGCGCTCCACGATCAGCCGCAATGCAACAGTCTGGACGCGCCCTGCCGACAGACCCCGCCGTACCTTATCCCAGAGCAGCGGAGAAATCTTGTACCCTACCAGGCGGTCCAGCACACGCCGCGCCTGTTGCGCCTCCACCAGATGAACGTTTACCTCGGTGGGGCGGTCAAACGCCTTCTTTACCGCACTGGCCGTGATCTCGTTGAACATCACCCGAAAAACAGCGGGTTTGTCGGATTTCTTGGACTCGAGTTCTTCCTTTAGATGCCAGCAGATCGCTTCGCCTTCGCGATCAGGGTCAGCCGCCAGGTAGATAGAATCCACACCCTTGGCCGCCGCCTTCAGCTCAGCCATGAGCTTCTTCTTACCTTCAATCACCTCATACTTGGGCGTGAAGTCCCGATCGACGTCTACGGCCAGATCTTTTTTAGGCAGATCTTTGATATGTCCGAGCGAGGCTTTGACGATATACTGCTTGCCCAAATACTTGCCGATTGTTTTCGCCTTCGCCGGTGACTCGACGATGACGAGTGATTTTGCCATACCTTGCTTACCTATAAATCCTGACTGGTGCGATGACCTGTGGCTCGAACGCTTCTCTTTTTACCACACCCTGAGAAACTTCTTTCCAGGCGCCTGCCGGATCAGTCCACTCATTTCAAGGTCGAATAGGGCACCGATCAACTCAGATGACGAGACTGCCTCGAAAGTTTCAAGGAGGGCATCAAGGCCTTTAGGCTCATCAACTTGTAGTGTATTCAAGAGCTGCCGGGACAGCGCCTTGACGGGTGCTTCCGGACCCTCCGCCGCCGCCTCGGGCGCCTCCTTCGGATTTTCCAGCAGCATTCTCTGCCTAGCCTGAGAAACCAGTTCGCGCCGGACCGAATCCGGCAGTTCCTCGGTCACGTCCGTCCACTCCTGGACCAGCTTGGCCCCCTGTTTAATCAGAAGGTTCGGCCCCCAGCTCATCCTGGAAGTGATATTCCCCGGAACTGCGAAGACTTCCCGGCCCTGGTCCATTCCAACCTTGGCCGTGATTGCCGATCCGGAATGTTGCGCGCCCTCGACAATCAATACCCCGTTAGAGAGTCCACTCACAATCCGGTTCCGTATCGGAAAGTTCTGGGGATAGGCCGGCGCGCCCATCGGGAACTCGGAAAGCAGCAGGCCTTCTCTGGCAATTTCGCCGTACAACTTCCGGTTCTCCGAAGGGTAGAGAACGTCTACCCCACAGCCGAAAACGGCCACCGTCCGGCCCCCTACCGCTAAGGCTGCCCTGTGCGCTGCCGTGTCGATCCCCCGCGCCATGCCACTGACAATGGTCAGTCCCGCCTTCGCCAGATCGCTGCTCAATCGCTCTGTCGCCGCCAGGCCGTACGGACTCGGCCGCCGCGTCCCAACGACCGCAATACCAGGGGTGTCCAGTAATTCCGTCCGCCCCAGGCTAAAAAGCACCAGCGGCGGGTCATAGATCTCACGGAGCTGCTTCGGATAGCGGGAATCCTGTATGGAAATTAACTGCGCGCCCGCCTTCATCATCCGCCCCTGCTGATCCACGGCATCGTCAAAAGAACACCCCGTTGCTATTGAACGCGCCTGTGCCGGACTTAATCCCGCAGCCTGCAGTTCCGTCGCGGACGAACGAAAAATATCCTGCGGAGACTTCAACTTTTCAAGCAACCGCACCGTGCTGAGCGTCCCCAATCCGGGCGTCATGCGCAGCGCTAGCCAGTGCAGCGTTTCTTCCGAAGTGAGAACCGGGGCAGCCATGTCCAATACGTGCCGCTGAACAACGCGCCCTCTCCGAATTCTTCAGGCGTAAAGCTTGGACCTCAGAAATTCGTTGCGAAACTTCCCGTTCGGATCGTAGTGCGCGGCCAGGGCTTTGTATTCAGGAAGCTTCTCGTAGAATCCTCTTAGACGGGCCGGCTCCATCGTGAATAGCTTGGCCCAGTGCGGCCTCGCATCGAATGGCGCCAGTTGCTCCTCAATCATCGGTAGAACGGTTTTCACCGCCGACCATTCCGGCTTCCAGGTAAAGTGAATCGCAACGGATGGCCGCTTGTAGCAGGGGCTCATCCAGAGTTCGTCCTCTGCTATCGTGCGGAGCTCAGAGATGAAAAGGTGGGGCGTGACGTGGTCCCGCAATTTCTCCACCGCCAGAATGGCCTGGTACGCCTGGGCGCGCGGAACGAAGTACTCCGACTGCAACTCCGCCCCGCTGCTAGGCGTGAAGTTCATCCGGAAGTGAGGCAGACGTTCATACCACGGACCGGGAATTCCTAACTGTTCTGTACAGTTTTCAGCCGAATGCCCGGCCAGCGGATGCAGCTTCTTGGTTGCGAGCTTTGCTCCGAAGAACTCTTTTTTAAACTCCACGGTGCGGCCCGGCTCTACCCGGCTCTTGATCCATACCTGTGTCGCCCGATGCTGCTGCCAGTCCGTAAAGAGACTCACACTGTAGCCGCTTGAGAGGATCTCATCCAGGTTCTTCTCCAGATGGTCCAGTGACAGATTCTCGTACACCATCTGTCTCACCGCGAATGTAGGCTGAAGGTCCAAGGTGAGCCTGGTCACGACGCCAATCCCGCCCAGGTCCACCACCGCGCCCTCAAACCGGTTCCCATCGCGCTCCTTCGATAGTGAAACGATTTCCCCATCGGCGGTCATCAACTCGATGCCCGAAACCGCGGTCGAAAGATTGCCGTTCTTGATGCCTGACCCGTGCGTCGCGGTCGATCGCGCGCCTGCGACGGAGATATGCGGGAGCGACGCCAAATTGTGCAGAGCAAAGCCGTGGCTGTCCAAATAAGGCGCCAACTGACCATACTTAACCCCTGCGCCCACAGTCACGGTCCGTCCTTTGGCATCCAAGGCCATCTGATCAAATGCCTTCAGCGAGACTTGGTTCTCGGTGCTATCGGCGATCCCATTGAAGGAATGGCGCGTACCCAGCGTCTTCAGCTTGCTGCAACTCTTCACCACTTTACGCAGCTCCTCGACGGACGA
>JAOAPP010000350.1 GCA_025462985.1 Bryobacterales bacterium
CGTGTCATACCCGAGCTCGTTGGGATATTGCTGACGCAACTGATGTCAGCGTCGGTGGCGGTGCATGTCGCGATAGGCACCGATGTCCATCACGAATTCGAAAACGTAGGGCGCGCTTCGAAAATGACGCGGCAGTTCTTCGCGGCGTCCACGAACTCCGAAAGCGAGCTTCAGAAGATCCTTGCGGCGACTCTCCGGCCAGGAACACGCAAGCTCGTAGATTTCGCGGAAAGGCAAGCGCGTCACGGGAAATAATAACGTGGCGCAAATGTCGGCCACCTGATTGGAAGGCGAGAGCAGATCTGTGGAGACCGACTGCAGCGTGGGCTGACTGGGAAGATGGTCGGCTGCCCACTCGGCCACGTCAGCGCGAAGCCGGCCTGCGGACTCATCGGGATCGGAGTGCCTGGCGAGGGTCGGGGCGACCGGCTCTGCGCTTCCCTGCCAAAGGCATTCAGGGGCAGCGCTGCAGGCGTGCGCCAGTTCATCTCCGATCTCCCGAACCTCCTGGTATTCGCAGGCCTTGAACCGCCGGATCTGTTTTTCCAGAGTGCGGATGCTGGTCACCTGGCCCACGCCGGTGGGAATGCCGAACGGAAGAAGATAGCGGGCGACGTCGAATGCACGGGCTGCGATGTTGCGCTTGTAAGCATCGGGCTTCATGTCTTCGGGACGGCGAAGCCGGGACTCCAGGTAGTCCGTCGCCTCTGACTGGACGATTCGATAGGTGGCGATCAACTTCTCACAAGTGTTGACATAAAGGGCTGCTTCTTCAGCAGACAGCTCCGGTGGAAGAATGGCGTCGGACTTGGTGAAGTCCTGATATCGCGAACTACGAGCCTGACCGTCCCAGAGTTGCTCATCCTCAATTTCGGTCGCCGCCAGTTCGGAGACGCCTTCGAAACACACGGCAAGGTGGCCCAGATCGGCAATGGACGCATGGCCGTACTGAAAGTAGAAGCTCTCGAGAAACTTGGCAGAATCGTGAGTGCGGACCCACTCGACGGAGTCCGTAATGCTGTCAGGAGAGCGGCTATAGCGCGCCAAAGCATAGGCAAGCTTTTCGGGCGGCATGGGGGCGACGGTAAGGACACGCTTCTTGGCTTGGGTCGGCAATTCTGTATGTTCGCATGTCGCCGGGCGCGGCGGTTATCCTACGAGTTCACATGCTTATTCGCATAAAAAGGCTGCATCCGGAAGCGCATCTTCCCGAGTACGCGCACGGGCCGATGGAGGATGCGGGAATGGACATCCGAAGCGTCGAATCAGCGATCCTGAAACCAGGGGTGGCGCGAACTGTGGCTACGGGCTTGGCGCTGGAGATCCCCACCGGGTACGAGGTGCAGATCCGCCCCCGGAGCGGACTGGCGCTCAAACATGCCATTACCCTGCCGAACGCTCCGGCGACAATCGATCCCGGCTATCGCGGTGAGCTCAAGGTCATTCTGCTTAATTTGGGCAACGCGCCTTACGAGATTCATGCGGGCGACCGCATTGCGCAGATAGTAGTCGCGCGATACGAGGCTGTGGAGTGGGAAGAAGGCGAACTGGCGGAGTCCGTGCGAGGCCACGGGGGATTCGGCTCGTCGGGTCGCTAATCGTTTTTTAAGCTGACTTCGGCAGTGAGTCTGCTCGCGAGCGGTTGCGTCTGCCCGGCGTACTTGTTGTTTGCCTTCTTGTAGTAGGGCATAGACACCGGCGACGAGAGTTGTTCGAACGTGAATGAGCAGATTCGCATGCCGGGGTAGAGGGCGACGGGCATGATGCCGAGATTGCTTAACTCCAAAGTGGCTTTGCCGCGCCAGCCTGGATCAAACAGGCCGGCCGTGCCATGAACGATGATGCCAATACGGCCAAGACTGGAGCGGCCTTCGAGGCGGCCCAGAACATCGTCGTCCAGTTCCAGCCGTTCTTCCGTGATGGCGAGGGCGAACTCGCGCGGTTGCAGGACGAAAGGCTGACCGGGCTCGACATGAACCGTCCGCATCAGGTCCTGAATGGCGCCTTTTTCTCGAACGTCGATGTAGGCGTGGCGGCTGTGTTCGAAGATGCTGAACTCGGAGCCTAGGCGGAAATCGACGGAACAGCTGCCAAACTGATCGGGCGGCAGTTCAGGAGAAATGCGAATTTTCCCCTGGTCGATGTAGCGGCGGATGTCGACGTCGGACAATACCATAAACTTTGGCGCAAGCGCCCCAACAGACTAACACGTGGCCGTCCCCTCGCTTCCCGAGGCGCGCGGATGATAGGATGAGGGTGACTGCAAATTGAGGATGCCTTCGCGTGAGCTAAGGTGTGATTTGCCTGGGATGGGCGGCTAGCTCAGTTGGGAGAGCACCACGTTCGCAACGTGGGGGTCGTGGGTTCGAACCCCATGCCGTCCACCATCGTAAGCCTTTTGCTTAGTGATACTTACAGCCTCGATTTCTTCGCGTGCCAGAGACGTGCCAAAGATCGATCCCATCAGTGCCGAAATCCGTTCCTGTCGACGTGGTGACCACTTGGCGTAATGCTTCTTGACGATGTTCGATGAGTTGCCAAGGATCTCTGCAGCGTCTTCGAATGTGCCGCCCGCTTCCAGGATCTCGGTAGCCAGCGTATGGCGAGAGCCGATTGCAGCTCCGGATACACAGGCAGCTTCACAACCTTCCGGTTCTTCATGGTGCGGA
>JAOAPP010000134.1 GCA_025462985.1 Bryobacterales bacterium
GCTCCCACATGCTCTGGCAATAAAAGCTCTGGCACTGGCGGACGGAGAGGGGGCGGCACTTCTGCTTGGCTTCGGACAACGGAAGGATTATTGAGCAAGACCAAAGATGCTGAATTGGATTTATACCTGCGTGTACTGCGCAACGCCGCACTCATGGTTCCACAGCGGAGGCCATGCCGCCTCCCGGTGGGTAAGAGGAGTGCATTTTGCCTCTGGTCACCGGAGTTGCCGAGCCACTTCTGTCTCGTAACTACTTTCACAATTGGCTCATCGTCGATAGGCTCTCTTAATCCAAGCGATAGAAACTTTTGACTTGTGGCAGGACCCTCAGGCGGTTACTCTTAATGAAATCTTCGGAATGACGTTTGCCGGCCCGGCTCAGGGGCGAAAGTCTTGTTGCCTGTGCTCCGTTCGACATACCTCCCGCCTTGGGCTTATGAAGTCCGACTGGAGGCTCGCGTGCTCGCAAGCTTACGCACCCCGCCGTGCACTGGACCGGCGTTCTTTACCGGTTCCGAAACGTTCAAATTGTCTCAGGAGAGTTATGAAAGTCTACGCGAAGAACCTCGCTGTGATCGCTCTTTGCTTTGGGTTAGCCTCGGTTTCCGGTGCACAGGACGCGCCTGCCACGCAGTCTCCGGACCAGGCAAAACCCGCCGAAGCAAAGCCCGCCGACCAGACGCTCCAGTCTCCGGCCCCGACAGCTCTCCCCACGCCTGCCATCACCGGTCCGCTGCACGGACTCCCTCCCGCCGTCTTCGATGCCGGACCCTTCGGCAAAATTGCTGTGAACGGCATTCTCAGCGGCACGGGTCTGTGGCAAGGGAATCACGTTCCGGGCGATAATCCCACGCAAGCGGCTCTAAGTAACGGTCAGATATTTATCCAAAAAGCCGATGGCTGGTTTCAGTTCTATCTGCAGGCAGGCGCTTACACTCTTCCATCCCTGGCGACGCCGTTTCTTGCCACCGACAAGACACTGACCAACTTTTATGGCCCACTGCCGCAAGGCTTTGTTAAGCTGCAGGCGGGAAAAAACACCTCCTTCGAAATCGGAGCGCTACCGACGCTGATCGGCGCCGAGTACACCTTCAGCTTCGAGAACATGAACATCGAGCGCGGCCTCTTGTGGAATCAGGAAAACGCCGTCAATCGCGGGATCCAAGTGAATCAGACGCTCGGCAAATTCACTGCCTCACTGAGCTGGAATGACGGCTTCTATTCCAACCGCTATACGTGGTTGTCGGGTTCCCTAGCCTACGCTAATGGGCCGCATGCCTTATCGTTCGTCGCCGCGGGAAACCTGGGTCAGACAAAGTTTCAGACCCTCGCCACTCCAGTGCAAAACAACAGCAGAATTTACAACGTTATCTACACGTACACGAAAGGGGCGTGGATCATTCAGCCCTACTTCCAATACACCGATGTTCCGACCAACGCGAAGATCGGCGTTGTGAAGGGTGCGTCGACCAAAGGAGGTGCGATACTCCTAAGTCGCGCCTTCGAACATGGCTTCTCGCTCGCGGGGCGCGGCGAATATATCACGAGCTCGGGAAGCGTTGCCGATCAGGCTGTCAATCTGATATTTGGTCCGGGCAGCGGCGGCTGGTCGGGCACTTTGACGCCCACCTTTCAATACGGAGGCTTCTTTGTTCGCGGCGATCTTTCTTTTGTTCGGGCGACCGACTATACACCGGGTTTCGGGTTCGGCCCCACGGGCGCAAACCAAAACCAGCCACGAGCCATGGCTGAGATAGGCTTCATTTTTGGCAACAATCTCACGGAGAAAAAACCGTGAATTCAGGCACACCGGGGCGGCTCACGTAGAAGCAAGGAGGCTGCACGTCGGTCGGAGATGTTGGCCGGCTCGACTCTGCAGGCGATCGGCAAGCCCAGCGTGTCCACCAGGATGTGCCGTCCTACTTCGCTCGATTAGGACATTCTTACTTCGCTGCGACACATAAAAGATTCGACGTCGCCGCGTCAAGGGCGTTCCGCTATACTATGCGAGATTTAGCAGGACGCCCATAGAATATATTCGCGGCCAATCCCCCGGGTCAAAGTTTTGCCCAGAGTTTCTCGATTCTCAGCAGATGGTTCGCTCCAGTAGCGCTTGATGGGAGCCCATGCGCCCAGAGCTTCCTCGTAAGCATTGCCGTTCTGCGAAATCAGCGGCGACGCGCTCCGGACGCGTCGTCGCGAGATGAACCAGTGGGGTCAGAATGGTGTGCGCCAACGCGTCAAAGAAGTACCTGTACTCGCGTCGCTCGGGCACTTCGGCGAACCAAGTCCTAGGAAATCAGGGGCAATCACCCGATACTGGTCAGCAACACGCGGAATCAATGCCTGTACTGAAACGAAGATGCCGGAGAGCCGTGCAGCAGGAACACTGCTGGCGCACCCGGCGACCCCGCGTCGTGACAGAAGACACTAGCGTCATCAGCTAGGCGCGGTGGATGGATGTCTGTGGCACACGCGCGGTGCTCCCGCCATCCTGTGGAAGCGTAGCGGGAGTTTGCCGCAGACCGACCGTACCCACTCCCGGTTGTTCAACGCGGGAAAAAAGCGCATTGAGCCCTTCGGCCATTGTGGGATGCGTGAGAACGGCATCACGCAGTGCCGTGTAAGGAAGTCCAGCGAGCATGGCCATCTGCACGACCGCCATGACTTCTCCCGCTTCAGGCCCGATCATCGTAAAGCCGAGAATACGGTCTCCGTTCGCTTCGATCAACGCCTTCATGAATCCACACGTTTCATCGATCGTTCGCGTCCTCAGTACGGCAGTCATGGGTACTTTCGCGGCTCGCACCGCGATACCCCGGCGCTTCGCTTCAGTCTCCGTGAGGCCAACGTGTGCGAGCTGAGGATCGGTGAAGAGACAAGAGGGGACAATACGGTCGCGCGTCGTGCGATTTCCACCCGCGAGATTGTCTCGAATGACTCGGAAATCGTCCAAAGAGATGTGTGTAAATTGCGGACTGCCCGCGCACTCGCCGATGGCCCAGATATTCCGCGCGGTGGTTTCTAGGCGATCGTTCACCTTTACATAACCTCTTTGATCCAAGTCAACCCCAGCTACTTCCAGCCCAATTCCGGCGGTGTTGGGTGTGCGCCCGGTAGCAACAAGGATGTCGCTGCCTGCAATTGTCTTTTCGCCGTATGACGTTCGCACGAGGAGCTTGACACACTTCCCGGAACGACCGTGCACGCTAACAATCTCTGCAGGGGCGATGACGCAAATTCCCTCGCTACCAAATATTTGGAGTAGTTCGGCGGCAACATCCGGGTCCTCGTGGGCAAGAAGCTGCGGAGCTTGCTGCAGAATGGTCACCCGACTTCCGAAACGGCGATAAGCCTGAGCGAATTCGAGGCCGACATAGCCGCCGCCGATCACAATCAGGTGTTCAGGCAAGCGGTCTAGTTCGAGCGCCTCAATATTCGTTAGAGGCTCGGACTCTGCAAGACCGGGCAGAGATGGAATTGAGGCGTGGGTTCCGAGGTTCAGAAATATGCGCTCGCCAGCCAGCGTCCTGGTGCCGCCCTCGTTTAGCCGTACCTCGAGCGTATTGGAACCAGTAAACGTCGCTTCGCCCATGACGAGTTCGGTGCCAGTCGCTTTGTAGCGGTCTAAATGCATCGCAATTAGACCTTCGATCATCTCGCGTTTTCGTTTTCGAACGGCTGCCATATCAGATAAGGCGGTACCGACCGTAATCCCAAATCTGCCAGCGTGCTGAACGAGATGAGCGATCTTTGCGCTCCAGATTTCGTTCTTGCTAGGAAGGCAGTTCACATTGGGGCAGGAACCGCCGATCCAGCGCCGTTCAATTACAACCGTTTGCTGTCCGGATTGTGCCAAATGCCAGGCAAGGTATTTTCCGCCCTCGCCGCTCCCGATGATGATGTTCTTATACTTTTCCGTAGTCATATATGTGTTCGTCGATAGAGCTGAAGTAGGTCGCCCAGACACTCACAACGTGCAGCACGCACTACAGCTCGGCCTTTCTCAGCCGAAGCGCGTTGGAGATAACGGAAACCGAGCTGAACGTCATGGCTGCGCTTGCAATCATCGGGCTCAACAAGGTGCCGAAGAATGGATACAGGATGCCCGCCGCAATCGGAACGCCGAGGATGTTATAGATGAACGCAAAGAACAGGTTTTGCCGAATGTTGCGCATCGTTGCCCGGCTGAGCCGCAGCGCACGAGCTGCGCCTCGGAGATCGCCTTCGATCAACGTGACACCGGCGCTTTCCATTGCTACATCCGTTCCCGTCCCCATCGCGATGCCGATGTCAGCCTGGGCCAAAGCCGGAGCATCGTTTACGCCATCACCGGCCATCGCAACTACTCGGCCTTGCGCCTGCAGCTTCTTCACGGCCTGGGCCTTCTGTTCCGGAAGCACCTCTGCTTCCACATCGTCAATGCCTAACTTCTTAGCTATTGCGAGCGCAGTGGTTCG
>JAOAPP010000384.1 GCA_025462985.1 Bryobacterales bacterium
GGTGATTGATGCGGGAGCGATCGGCGCGGTGGCCAGTGAGCCCGTGCCCGGTGTTGCGGGAACCGTGCTGCATGTTCCGGACACTCTTCGCGCTTTGCAGCAGGCCGGCCGGTTCGCGAGAAGGAGATGGGGCCGGCAGATTGTCGCCATTACCGGCAGCGCCGGCAAGACCGGAACGAAAGACATTATTGCCACTATTCTCGCCACTCGCTTTCGTGTCGGAAAGTCAGCCGGCAATCTCAACAATCATCTTGGATTGCCCCTTTCTCTGTTGCGTATGCCCGGTGATGCCGAGGTCGGTGTGCTTGAAATGGGCATGAATCACGCCGGCGAGATCTGTCTGCTGGCCCGGATCGCGGAGCCGCAGATTGGTGTCATAACAAACGTGGGCTTTGCGCACGTGGAGGCCTTCGATTCGGTTGAAGGGGTAGCCGCGGCGAAACGCGAACTGATTGAAGAACTGCCTGCCCATGGAATCGCTGTGCTGAACGCCGATGATGCGCGCGTGCTTGCGTTTCGCGATTACCATCCCGGCCGAATTGTCCTCTATGGATTCGCCGAGCACGCCGATATACGCGCCATCC
Source organism: Bryobacterales bacterium (assembly GCA_025462985.1). Classification (GTDB taxonomy): domain Bacteria; phylum Acidobacteriota; class Terriglobia; order Bryobacterales; family Bryobacteraceae; genus Bog-105. Next base: position 585 of record JAOAPP010000384.1, read on the forward strand.
AACTAGAGAGCGGTCCGGGAGGGATGGCGTTCACAGTGCATGGGGTTCGATTCAACACTGTGCTCACGGGGCGTCACAGCGTTTCGAACATACTCGCCGGATTGGCGGTAGCGAACCTTTCAGGAATCCGCTTCGAGGAGCTTGTTCCCGTCATAGCGGCTCTGCAACCTTCTAAGATGCGCGGCGAAAGAACTACACGCGGCGGAGTCACCGTTCTCAATGACAGCTACAATTCAAATCCCGAAGCGGCGCGCAGCATGCTCGACGTGCTTCGGGACGAGCCCGCCAAGCGTCGCATTGCGGTACTTGGAGAGATGCGCGAACTCGGCCACATGGCCGTCGAATTGCATCGTGATATAGGATCTTATGCCGCACGAGCAGGTATAGACGTGCTCATTGGGGTATGCGGTGCGAGCCGATTTATGGTTGAGCAGGCCATTAAGTCCGGTCATAGCTCTCGCACCGCACTTTTTTTTGAAGATCCCGCCACGGCCGGAACATTTCTGCGCGATTTCGTGCGTGCTGGAGACGCGATTCTCTTCAAGGGATCCCGCGGAACACACGTCGAAGAAGCTCTCGCCAGAATGGAAGAATAGAATGCTCTACTGGCTGCTTTATGAAGTTCTACGAAAGAACGTCCCCACTTTCCGCGTTTTCGGCTACGTTACCACTCGCGTTGCTCTCGCGAGCCTGACATCGTTGTTTCTCGCCCTCGTTCTGGGGCCCTGGATGATTCGTAAGCTGCGCGAGCTGAGCTTCGGTCAACACATCCGCGAAGACGGCCCGAAATCACATCTCAAAAAGGCCGGAACGCCCACCATGGGCGGCTTGCTGATCGTCACGGCCATCGCGGTGCCGACTCTGCTGTGGGCCGATCTCACTAATAAGTACATTTGGATTGCGCTCCTGGGGCTCCTTGGCTTCGGGATGATCGGTTTCATTGACGACTATTCGAAAGTTGCGAAAAGGAGCAATCTTGGCCTGACGGCGCGTCAGAAATTTTGGGCGCAGGTGATATGCGCCATGATCATCGGATTTCTGTTGCTTGTATTGCATTCCGAGCAGGCCTACTCTACCGCTATCAACGTTCCTTTTTTCAAGCAATTCAAGCCCGACCTGCTGGTGGAGGCCTGGACAAGAAACTTCTGGACGTATCCGCTAGCTTTTCTCTTCTTCTACATTTTTATTGTCTTTGTGATGGTCGGCTCATCGAACGCCGTCAACCTGACGGATGGCCTGGATGGCCTTGCGGCCGGCCTAATGATCATCGCCTCCGGGGCAATGACAGTCCTTACGTATCTTTCAAGCCACAAGGAGTTTTCGAATTACCTGGACCTGGCGCATCTTCCGCGTTCTCAGGAGTTGACGGTTTTTTGCGGAACGATGGTCGGCGCGACGCTCGGGTTTCTTTGGTACAACTGTCATCCGGCCGAAGTGTTTATGGGCGACACCGGGTCTCTTGCTCTGGGGGGCGGGATGGGTATCGTCGCTGTGCTGATCAAGCAGGAGGTGTTGCTGCTATTTATCGGCGGAGTTTTCGTGATTGAAGCCGCCTCAGTCATCCTCCAGGTCGGCAGCTACAAACTGCGCCATGGCAAACGCATTTTCAAGATGGCGCCCATACATCATCATTTTGAAGCGCTCGGCTGGTCGGAGGCGAAGGTGATTGCTCGTTTCTGGATCGCGGGTCTGGTTATGGCATTGTTCGCCTTGACCACGCTGAAGCTGAGATAGGGCAAGGAATGGATCTGCGCGGCAAAGATGTCCTGGTTGTCGGAGCGAAACGCTCCGGCATGAGCGCGGCGGAACTGCTGGTGCGACAAGGCGCCCGGGTGCGCGCTATGGATGCGCAAGCCGTCTCCCCGGAAGAGCGGGCCCGGTTCGACTCCCTCGGCGTCCCGGTGCTCCTCCAGAGTCCGGAGAATTTTGGTGACCCGGATTTGGTGGTACTGTCGCCAGGCGTGCCGCTCGATTTGCCGCTGTTGGAAAGCGCTCGCCGGGTGATTGGGGAAGTGGAACTCGCCTCCTATTTCCTGCAGGGACCGACGATCGGAATCACCGGTTCGAATGGGAAAACGACCACGACGGCGCTGACCGGACATCTCCTGAAGGAGGGCGGCATCCCGTATCAGGTTGGCGGAAACATTGGAACCGCGGTCACATCCCTGGTCGAATCATCACGGCCGGAGCAATGGAATGTCCTCGAACTGTCCAGTTTTCAACTGGAGTCGATCGAACATTTCCGAGCCAAGATAGGAGTTTGTCTGAACGTCACGCCGGATCATCTCGATCGGCACCATACGTTCGAGGCGTACGCCGCTGCCAAGGGCAAGCTCTTCTCAAAACTAGGAGCCGGCGATTTCGCGGTGCTCAACTTTGACGACCCTACCTGTCGAAGCTATGCGGAGCTGAGCGATGCAACCGTGCTCTGGTTCAGCACGAATTGCCGGGTTCCGCACGGCCTCTGGCTGCAAAACGACGAGATCTGGTTTGACGATCTGCCTTTCATGCTGCGCTCGATGATCAGGCTTCGTGGCGTGCACAACGTGGAAAACGCGATGGCAGCGGCCTTGATTGCCAATCTCGCGGGCGCGCAGCCCGAGCAGATTGCGTCGGCTATTATGAATTTCCCTGGAGTGGAGCATCGAATCGAATTCGTACGCGAGCTGGACGGCGTCGAATACTTCAATGATTCCAAGGCGACCAACGTAGACGCTACGCTGAAAGCGATCCACGCATTTCCTGGAAATCTCTGGATCATCCTTGGCGGTAAAGACAAAGGCAGCGATTACGCCCCCTTACGGGAGCCGTTGCACAACAAGGCCAAGGGCGCTCTTTTGATCGGCGCCGAGCCGCCCTATCCGTATGCCGCCGCGCCCCTGATCCAGAAGGCTTTGGAGGGAGCCGTGCCAATGGCCGAGTGCGGCAGCCTGGAAGTAGCGGTTCAACATGCGCGTTCCAATGCACAGGCGGGAGATACGGTGCTCCTCGCCCCCGCCTGCGCCAGCTTCGATCAATTTCAGAGCTATGAGCACCGGGGAAGACATTTTAAGAAGCTAGTGGAAGAATTGCTTTAAACGATGGCACAGCGACTCAAGACCGATTGGACACTTTTCCTTACGGTACTCTGCATGGTCTGTTTCGGCCTGGTGATGGTCTACAGTTCGTCGTCCATGCTGGCGCAACTCCGGTACCATTTTTCCGACACCTATTTCTTCTTCCGGCAGCTTGGATGGGCTGTCTTCTCCTTCGCCGTGCTGCTTTACTGTATGAAACGCGACTACCGTCGCTGGAACGATCCGCGCTTTGCATTTGCCGGTTTGGGCATCGTCTTGCTTCTGCTGGTGATTGTTTACCTCACCGATTCAACCAGTCATCGCTGGCTGCACGCCGGCCCTTTTTCGCTCCAGCCTTCAGAGCTTGCCAAACCTGCTCTGGCTCTATTTCTGGCCTTCTTTCTGTGTGGCCGTCTGGGCTCGATCAACGAAAAGAACACCCTACGGCCCATCGCTGTTTGCATCACGGTCATCGCTCTTGCGGTGGCGATAGCCGACCTCGGGACCGCAGTGGTGCTGGTCGCCATGACAGTGGTGGTCATCTTCGTCGCCGGTCTTGATTACCGTTACCTTGCGATTGGAGCTGCTTTCGGACTCGTCCTCGGAGCCGGGTTCATTCTGATGAAGCCGTATCGTCTCGCGCGCGCTATCGACTTCATTGATAAGGATCACAAGCTGCTCGCACAGATGGATCCCAGCGGCCATCTTCTGGGCTATGCTCACCAGAGTGCCTCAACCAGCGATCCCGGCTATCAGCAGAAGCAGGCAAAGATCGCCGTTGGTCAGGGCGGGATCGTCGGCGTCGGTCTGATGGAGAGCCGCCAGAAGATGCTTTATCTTCCCGAGGCGGAGACGGACTTCGTGTACGCAGTGGTTGGTGAAGAGACTGGATTCTTCGGGGCGGGACTGCTGCTGGCCGGCTTAGTCGACGTGTTGTGGCGCGGCATCCGAACATATATGAACGCGGCGGATGATTTCGGCCGCTATCTTGCACTCAGCGATA
>JAOAPP010000392.1 GCA_025462985.1 Bryobacterales bacterium
TCTGTGTCTATCCGCAGACCTTCAGCGGCCACACTATGCGCTACCGGTCCGTGGCGAATGTGGCCGATGAGTTCGAGTTCGTCGCGCGAGAGATGCCCGAGATCAAGACTGTGATGCTTGAAGACGACACATTCATCGTCAACAAGTCGCGCACGCTCGAACTGGCTAATGAATTGATCCGCCGCGGCAATAAGCTTCCGTTTGATGCCAACTGCCGCGCCGATATTGGTGCGGAAGGGGAACTGCTTTCAACCTTGCATAAGGCCGGCGCCCGGCTGTTCTGCGTTGGATTCGAGAGCGGTGATGTTGAAGTCATCAACGGCATGAAGAAGAACAACGATGACCGTCGCGATGCCAAATACCACGAAGAGGCACACAAGTTTGTCCGCCGCTGCCAGGATGCAGGGATCATGGTGCATGGCTGTTTTATGGTCGGCAACCTGAACGAAACGCCGGCCAGCATGGAAAAGACATTGAGCTTCGCCAAAAAGCTTCGGCCCGATACTGCACAGTTCTTCCCCATCATGGTGTATCCCGGTACGGTCGCCTATCAGGAGGCCAAGAAGCGGGAGTACATCCAGATTGAGGATTGGGGTGCCTGGTTGACCAAGGACGGTCTTCATAACAGCGTCGTAACGCTGCCGAACATCACGCACGAGCAACTCGTCAGCTTTTGCGACCGGGCACGGCGGAGTTTCTATCTCGCACCGTCATACCTTGCGTACAAGCTGAAGCAATCCTTGCTGGACCGCCGGGAGCTGCAGCGCAACGTAAAGGGCTTCGTCACTCTTTCGAAGTATCTGCTGCGGGGGAGCGAACATGATAAGACTGCGACAGCCAAGACAGCGACTCCGGCCAAAACTCAGGGAGCTACGGTATAACTCGATTAATGAGTGACTCAGGGCAGTATCCTGTACCCGATACCCCAGGCGGAGGTTCCATCGAAGCCAGGTCGGCATCAATCATCATTCCGACCTTTAATGGTTCCGCTCGCATACGAAATTGCCTTGACTCCTTAGTAAGGCAAACGGCAGGCCGGAACGTAGAGATTCTGGTCGTCGACGATGGCTCTACCGATAGCACAGCGGACGTGGTCAGGGGCTATTCTTCCGCTCGTCTGATCTCCCAGGCAAATGCGGGACCTGCATCGGCACGGAATCGTGGGGCACTGGAGGCGCAAGGAGAGATCCTCCTGTTCACGGACGACGACTGCGTGCCGATGCCGGACTGGCTGGAGGCGATGCTCGGACCCTTCAAGGATCCAGAGATGGTTGGAGCGAAGGGTGTCTATCGTACCCACCAAAGGAGTCTAGCTGCTCGCTTTGTGCAGATCGAGTATGAGGATAAATATCGCCTCATGGCTGGTCTATCCAGCATCGACTTTATCGACACCTACTCAGCCGCCTTTCGTCGCGACCGTTTCCTGGAGATGACCGGATACGACACCTCGTTTCCTGTGGCCTGCGCCGAGGATATCGAGCTTTCTTATCGCATGTCAGCACGCGGTTGGAAGATGAAGTTTGTACCTTCGGCCATCGTCTATCACATACACCCTGACACGCTCTCGCGTTATCTGAAGAAAAAGTACAAGTTCGCCTTTTGGCGCATGCTCGCTGTGCGCAAAAATCCCAGTAAAGGCGTCAAGGACAGTCACACACCTCAGATCATGAAGGTCCAACTTCTGCTTGCGCCGGCGCTGTTGCTTGCAATGACTTTCGATTTGGCTGCGCGTCCGACTCTCCCTGTCTCGGCGCTTGTGCTTGTCAGCTTTTTGCTGACAACGCTGCCCTTCAGTGTGCGGGCGATTAGGAAAGATGCGATTGTCGGAATACTCTCACCTATTCTGCTTGCTATGCGATCGTGTGCGCAGCTACTGGGCGTTACCGCTGGCCTCATTTATGCCCGCCGCAAGTCCGCCGCGGGAACGGCAAATTCAAAGCCAACTCCGGATTGCGGAAATTAACGTAGGATTTTTTGCAACACCGAGGGGCCATCTTTGCCACTCGAATAATCAGTGGTGTTCCTTGGTCTCATATTGAAGCGACTTGGCGCATCGGAGCTCAATCGCCGTTTCTCCAAAATAAATTGAAACGTCTGTTGATCTAGTCACACTATCTCTCCGTAGCGAATGCTGCTGTGCGGAGCTGTATCAGTGGAGGATTTCATGACCTGAACGGGAGTCAGGCCAGCGAGATCTAAATCGCTATTTCTTTGCTTACCCGACCTCTGCCGAAGTGTTGGCGGACGGTGGGCTGAGGTACCTTTGTTGGTTCTCGCTCTAAGGCCCGGCGTCCTGAAGCGTCGGGTCTTTCATGCTGCGACGTTCTAGGCTCCGGAATATAGTTGGAACGGAGCCCAGTAAAGCGGCTTTCGAAAGACTCCGTCGGAATGAATCAACGAGAGTTTTGCAGACCTGAGTGCGGCGTCCGGTTGGCTACCCCTCGCAAGTTCGCCATAGAGGCGATCCATCAGCACTGGTGTAGAGACATCGCTGACCTCCCACATGGCTCCTATGACATGATGCGATCCGGCGCGGAGAAACGCCCAGGCCAGCCCGACCAGCCCCTCGCCCGAGTAATTCCGCAGGCCAGAGCCATAACAGGCCGACAGTGTAACCAGGTCGGCATGCAAATCCTGCTTGAGTATCTCCCGCGCGTAGAGTTTGTAGACGGTGGCATCGTCGTGGTTCGTTGAAAGCACAACGGCTGAATCGAGTGGGCTGGTCATGTTTGCGGTAGCATGAGCGACAAAGTGTATATAAGCAAACTGGCCGGCTTCGCTGAGCCGATACGCCTCCGGCGATGCCTGTACGCCTGTGAGGACGGTGCGATGCTCGGAAGAAAAATGGCTCGCGACTTCCTTGATCTCTGTGGCTGCGTGAAGCAGTTCTGCATATTCATCTTTTCGGTATACGGGATCTCCCATGACAAGAATGCGCTTGTCAGCAAATCGTTGCTCACGTCCTCCTCTGATCGAGAGAAGCTGTAACGACTTCGCGTTCGTGATGGTGACGTCTTCTATCCAATAATGCGAATCTTTTCCCGGGGTCTGCAGGGTCTCGAAGTTCAGCCCGTTGAGCGCCTCATCTCCTACAATAAAAATCTTGCTCCCTGTTTTGATCAGACTCTGAGCTGGTTGGACCAGCTCGTTATAGAGACTTCGCCCAGGAGACGTCGGCTGCGACAGCAGATCCTTCGATGCAAGGATCATTTTGGTATGAAGCTGAATCAGTGGAACAATGGTTTCACTTCCCGCGATCTGGTGAAACTCTCGGCGTTTGGGAGTAATCACCCAGAGATACGAAACCTTCGGTCGCAAGGAGTAAACCAAAATAGTGGCGTGCAATCTGGTGGCAATCGATCGCGGGTTCAAGCTTCGCTGGATCCGTCCCTTCTGCTCAGTCCGCGAGAGACGAAGGCCGTCCGCGAGCGATTCCGCGCGGCTTTCGTCAATCACATTCAAGGCTTCGTCTGGCCTGTGCTCATCAATCAAGTGTTTCATATAGCCATCGTAGAGATCGGTTCCGTTCGCAAGGAAGGGCAGGGTAGACTCAACACTAGTGAGTGAGGATCTCTGGCGTTGAAACGTTTCGATAGAGCGCCGGAACCAAAGGTCGGCATCTGCCGCTCGTCGGTTAGCCGAGTAGATACGCGCCAGGTTGTTTTCGGCCTCCCACTGCAGAGACGGAACAGCCGATGCCTGCTTTTCAAGCTTCAGCAACTCCTCCATCGCACCTTGCCAGTGTCCGCGCGCATCGAGCAGAAGGGCATCTAGCAGAGCTGGCTCGAGCGCAGCCCTTTGGTTGCCGCCAAGTGCTGCAAGTCGACTTGCTTCTCGCACATGGATCTCCGCCGCATTTTGATCGTTGAGCCGCAACAGAAGAAAACCAAGATCCACATGAGCGTCTAAGATCAACTCGAGATTCTGGATGGATTGGCCGAGTTCGAGCGACCGTTCGTAAAAAGGACGAGCGGCTCCAAAATCTCCCATTTGGTATTCGCTCAATCCAGCGTTGTTTAGCCAATGCACCTCATCGATGGTGGAACCGAGTTCCGCAGCCTGCTGTTCAGCTTCCTTGTAGCTGGCGAGAGATCGCGGAAAATCGCCCGTCTTGTAATAGACCCAGCCAATGTTTCCGGCTGATTTCTCGATCTCCAGCTTCGAACCGATCAACCGCGCAAGTGCAGACGCAGCAGTAGAACGAGCCAGCGCATCCTCGTAGTGTTCCTCTCGCAATGCAACTGCGCTCAGGTTTAGGAGAGCCTCTGTCTGAAGAAACTGCTTGCCACTCCGTCGGGAGTTTTCCAAACTGGCCTGCAACACTCGTTCCGCATCGTCGAACTTTCCTGCGGTGATGTCGATCACACCTTGAGCGCCCCACACTTCAGCCTGCAAGGAGCCTTCCGGGCACTGACTCTCGGCCTCCAGAATGATTCGTTCAGCTTGATCGAGATGTCCGACCCGAGTAAGGGCAATAGAGAGGAATATCTTTCGTCGCACCTGCAATTCAGTCGTAGAGCCCACAGGGACCGATTGCTGCAGAAGGGGCAACGCCTCGCTGCTTTTGCCTTGATAAACGAGAACTTTGGCCAGTTCAAGACGAAATCGAGCGGCCTGGCTCAGGTTATTCGAGTCAAACCGGCGGTAAGCTTCCTCCGCATCCCGCCGAGCGGCCGGGAGATTTCCATAGATGAACTCCCTTTCGATGCTGTCATATATCGCATCAGGGCTTGCTTGAGACTTATGCCTGCAACCAGCGCAAACCCAGAACAGGACCCCGAAGACCGCTAAGGAGAGGTAGTACCGTTCGAATCGGAGGTGCCGATGCTCATCGTTCCTTCGTTGGCGCATCCCATCTCCAGACGAATCATGGTCAATCGGAAGGCATGGTGACTGGTCAACAACTCGCCCAAAAATATGTTGCCAAAGTCTGGCACGTGCAACACGTGTCCAAAGAAACTTCCTGACTTCGCCCCCTGAATTCTGTCCACCAGGGAACATTGAACATACCCCTTCCGTCTGCGTACTCCTTTGGATTGTACCCAACGATGTCTCGTTTTGAGCCAGTCAGGAGCACCCTTTGCATTAGTAACCTTTTCGCTTTGAGCGATGGCTCTCGCGAGGAAATCTTCGTCCTCGACGATAGCCCTGTCGGGAAACTTCGCCGTTTTATGAGGTGGGAGCACCTTTTTAGCCAAAACGGGACTTACCTTCACACCATCAATAGTAAGATTCTCGAATCCTGAGCCGACGATGGAGGCCTTCGGATGTCCGCCATTGCTCGGATGCTCGACTGTAAGGCTTGCGATTACCCGGTCCGCCTTCACCATGTCTAAAACGTTCAACCCTTCGACAACAGAGGTCACCTCTGTCGTCCACGATCCTGTCTCGGAGACCATGCCGTGGATCTCGGAGTAGGCCGTCTTGAAGGAAACTAACTTGTCAGGATGTTCAAATTTGTCGGCGCGCGATGATACGTGGCCGCCCGCCTGGGCCAGGGCCGACGACCCGTGGCTGTGCACGATCGTTTGCTTCGGCTTGGTGAAGTGCCCGCCGATTGGGCTGGCATCAGCGTGGAAGTAAAAGACCCGATTCTTGCTGGCGTCCATGAGCGCTCCTGGGAGTTTAACTACTTTTGAATTTTGACCCGAAACCTATACCTGGCGAGGTCTTCCAGCGTACCACTGGAGTTACCAGAGGCCGGTAAACCTTGAATGAGAAAAGTGCTCAACCCTTCTTTTATCCCGTCGGTTGGCACGTCAATAAGAAGAGAATCGCGGGCCTGTTGGGGGGAGAGCGAGGTTTGCCAGAGCAGCGACCCGTCAGGGGCGTGAAGCGAACACCGATAGCTTACAAAGGCTCCAGTTGTTGGGACGTCCAGCGAGATCACAAACGAGCCATGCTCGGGAGCGACGATCTCAGGAACCGAATCGCCCCGGGCGCCGGCATTGGCCAGTACAAGAGGATTCAGCACCGCAGGTATCTGTGCTCGCGCAACCTCAAGCTTCAGGCGCGGTTGAAGGACGAATGTCTGAAAAGCAAGAATAAGTAGACACGCGGCCAATGCAGGAGCCAGGACCCAGGGGCTTATGAGCCACGAAGTCCACCTTCGTGCGCTCTCCACGTGGGGTGAGGCTACCTTCCGTGGGAGACTTAACTCGCTTCGGGCGGCATCGATGAAAGCTACACCATTCTTTACATCCATTGCGCATTCCGAACATTCAAAGAGATGCTCCTCGAAGTTGTCCAAGGATGCGTCGCTGAGTTCTCCCAATAGGTACCGCTCCACGGCCATTTCCCGGATTGCTTCCTGATGATTCATCTCACAGATCCTCGAACTCCCAGATAGTGCGCGACAGGCCAAAAACGTTTCATTTCGTTGTAAATAACCCGCCCGCCGGTGCGTCAAGCACGCAACGGGAACCTCTTAGCATCCGCTCGCTTGGAATACATCGCACGAAATGAACCCTTGGCCCGGTGGAGAAGCACCCTAAGATAATCCCGGTCCACCCCAAGCTCAACGCATATTTCGTCCTTGTCGCGCTCCTCAAGAAAAACTGCCTGCAAAAGCTTGCGGTCCCGCTCATTGAGGCCATTCAGGATCTGTCCGACAAGCTTGCGGGTGTCATCAGAGATCACCAGATTCAAGGCGTTTGGTCTGGTCTCGATCAGCCGCTCGACTTCCCCCTCTTTCAGTGGGTCAAGGCGGTTGGACATACGGTACTGCTCCATCAAGACATTGTTGCAGATCGAATTAACCAGCGGCCCCAGCCGTTCGGCATGGCGAAAACCGCCTTCACTCCTTATAAGGGACAGCGTGCGGGAGAACGTCTCCTGCTTCACGTCCTCAATCTGCTCCCGGTTGCGCAGCTTCGACCGCAATTTCAACAAAATGAGTTCGCTGAAGTAGCTGACGAAGTGCTGTTCGGTCGGCCCATCTCCTGCACGCAATTTGTTCACATAGGAGGCATCAAATGTCACGAACTTCACTGAATATCCTCCGGGCCCGGTACTCAAAATTCTACATGGCAAACGCCCCATGTTCTAAGTTTCAAAGAGGAAACTGAGCCGCGAAGGCACTTAGTCACCTGGTTCGTAACCTCATACCACGAACTACTCAATTAATTTCCTTTTTTGAAACGATCCCGACATCCACCTCACTATCACTTCGAGGTCGATCTCAGATGAAACGGTACGGGTCAATGCGCGCAACTAGCACTGTATGTCCGGCAGCAGCGGAATTCTCAGGATGCTTGACGGCCTTTGACTTCAGGAGGGGAATTTCTTCCAAGAGAAACGCACTCCCAGGACCCCAATTCCGAAAGATCACGAAGTCGTTGGACTGGACGCATACAAGGTAGCCGTGTTGGTCTCAGTCGGAGTAGCCGTTCTCTCCCTATGTATTTAGGCGAGGGTTTTTGTCCGCCAAAAAACGGAGAAGGCGTGGTTCGGTCGCGAGCTTTACGTTCAATTTTGGAAGGGTGTTCGGAGAAAGAGTATATGTCTGACTACATAGTTGCGCTTATCATCCCTCTCGTTGCAATCGCAATCATCTTTGCATGGATTCCGTTCTTGAACCTGGTTTGTCCGCCATGCACTCGTTCTCTCAAGCGTGGCGGTTTTCAAGGGGACGAATTAAAACGCGACCTTCGATAGGTCCGATCCAGATTAGATGTCACGCTAGAACAGAAGGCGTACTTTATGCATACATTTTGAAGAGCTGTTTACCTTTGGGTCACAGAAGAACTGCCTTGATAGCTCTTGGAACTAGCCACTTCGGACTCAGCCCACCCAGTTGCAGCTTGATAACAGAACTGGAGACCGATCACCAAAAGCCAGAGCGAGAGAGCGAACCGGAGTCTGCGGTTCGGGATCTTTGGTGCCGCACCGCTACCGACGATTCCGCCGATGACGCCGCCAATCGCTAGCTTAGTGAGCAGCAGGCTATCGTAACTTCCACCGATCATGTGAACTCCCGTACCGACGAGTGCGATGGCAAGCCCGAAAGTGAGATCTGTGCCGACCACCTCCGCTGCAGTCAGAGACGTGAGGCTTAATAGCGAGATCGTACCCAACGCGCCGGCGCCGGAGGAGGAGAAACCGACCTCCGCACCGATGGGAAACATGATCGCGGCGATCCACTTGGAACGGGCTGAGGAAGGGCGTGCGATGCCGGCCGGGCGGAAGTGGCGAAAGAGATGCCACCCAGACGTAAAGACGATGATGGCTCCAAGTACAAAGTAAAGCGCCGTCTTCGGGCCATGCGCGGCAACATGCTTGAAGAGGAAGGAGCCAAGTACCACTCCGGGCAAGCCCCCAAGCAGCATGATTCCGAGCACGCGGTAGTTGACCTGTTTGCGGATGACCTGCACCGGCACGACGATGAACTTGACGATCGCCGAGTATGCGAGCGCAGTGCTGACTGCTACCTCGACAGGTACATGCAAAAAGAGGATCAACAGCGGAGCGGTGATGACTCCGGCGCCGACTCCACTTAGCGCGATAACAACGGCGATGCAAAATCCGATGACAAAATCCATTTTGATACGCTTTCCAAGTGCGTTTTACGTGGACTGCAGATGGATGCCGCACTCCTGCTTGCGTCCACCCCAGCGTCCGGAGCGAGGATCGTTGGGATCAAGGGGCAGGCTGGTGCAGGG
>JAOAPP010000098.1 GCA_025462985.1 Bryobacterales bacterium
TTGATCTCAGTCGTATCACGGCGTATGCGCGTGAACAGGCGCCCCAGCGCAAGGTTGTCCATTCCGATCCGGACCAATACTGGAAGCAACGGGCGAAGACGGAAACGGGGCTGCCGGTCGTGACGCAGAGCCTTAATCCGTTCGCGACGGGATGCTACACTTCTCAAATCCGAATCAAGCAGCGATACCGCGCACTTGAGAACGAATACTTTCAAACGGAACGCATGGCGATGGCCGCGGTGGCGCAAGGACTGATGGCTTATCCGTTTGGGGAACTTTCGGAGGCGGAGCGCGATCTCCTTTTCGCGCAGTTTCATGATATCCTCCCGGGTTCGTCAGTTCCCGCGGCTGAGGAGGCCTCCTTACGCCTCATGGACCATGGCCTAGAAATTCTCTCGCGAGTAAAGTGGCGTGCGTTTTTCGCTCTCACGGCGGGACAGCCAGCCGCGTCGCCTTCCACATTTCCAATCCTCGTCTATAATCCTCATCCGCACGTCGTGACAACGGAGCTCGAATGCGAGCTCCAACTTGAAGACCAGAATTGGACAGATACCATCTCCATCCCTACAGTGCGGCAGGGCGCGCGGTTAGTCCCGGCGCAGTTGGAGCGCGAGGCAAGTAATATAGCCCTGGATTGGAGGAAGAAAATCGTATTTCGGGCCCGCCTAGCGCCGTTTGCGATGAATCGCTTCGTTGTTACTTTCCAACGGAAGCCTGCTGTATCAGGGCGCGGCCGGTCGACACGCTCTTTTGCAGCGCCTGGTCGGACCTACTGTCTGCGTCATCGTGACATCGAGGTAGGCTTTGATCCGAGTACCGGGAGCTTGAGCGAACTGAAGCTTGGCCGACACATCGTGATCGGAGCGCCGTGCCGATTTCTTGTAATCGCAACCGATGGAGACCCATGGTCGATGGGGACACATTCGTTTAGGAAAGTCATCGGCGCTTTCACCTCCATGAGTGCACGGGCTGCAGGAAATTTCGTTGGCGCAGCCAGCCGGTCCGTGCCGCCCCTTCGTATCATCGAGGAAGGCGATGTGCGTGTGGTGGTAGAGTCGCTTTTGACCTATCGCCAATCGAGCATGGTGGTGCGTTATTTCATTCCCCGAACCGGTCGACGTATTCAGGTGGATATTCATGTATGGTGGAACGAGCCCGACAAGATGCTCAAGTGGAGTCTGCCCACCGCTCTTACCGGTGGGGCACACGGTGAAACGGTCTTTGGGTCTGACCCAGCAGCCGCGGGCGGGCGGGAGTCGCTCGCCCAACGCTGGATCGTTGTGCGGGATGCAGATACAGCGCTGACTATCATCACCACCGGCACCTATGGTTACGATTTCGAGGATGGCGAACTCCGCTTGTCGCTATTGCGCTCAGCTGCATTTTCAGCGCACCCGATCCCGAATCGTCCCCTCGTTACCGACGAACAATACCGCGACCGCATCGACCGTGGTGCCCGGCGCTTCCAATTTTTCCTCGAACCCGGGCCGGTGGGTGATCGCCTAGCCAAGGTGACAAACGAATCTGCAGTCTGCAATCAACCCCTTCCCATTCTGAACCACTTCCCGGCGTCTCCGCGTCGCGCAGTGCCTCCGCCGTGGCTTCGCCTAAGTAATCCGAACGTCGAGCTTGTTGCGCTAAAGCCAGGTAAGAAGACAGGGACAATCGTCATGCGACTGTTCGCCCCTACACAACGCGCGGAGCAAACTAAAGTCTCCTTCGACGAAATCGATTGGTCATTCCGGGTGACTCTTCGTGGTTTTGAAGTGAAGACGATGATTGTGAACTTCAAGCTCCGTGAAGCACGTCCAGCGGACTTGCTTGAGCGTATTCGGTCCAGAGCCACGATCCGGTAAATTGAATTCAATCGGTCATGCACAAATGGGTGGAGCCGGTGCCTCCCGGCCTCAACGCGACGGGTTTTAAAGTTAACGTTTAGTGTAGATCTGTTTACTCTTCGCCAGCTGAGACGCACGGTCAGGCAGTTCTAGAAAAAGGATTCGGTGTGGATGGACATTCTCATCTTGCACGCCCCAGGGACCGGGTTTCCTTCGGCGAGTCGGCTGGCAGGTCCACACCTGAGGCGTTGGGAGGTGTCTTTTTACTTTGTACCTATCTGCTATCTTCGGGACTGCGAATGCTTCGCTGATAATCCGATGGCGCTTAATTCTGTTCAACGCCTCATGTGAGCCAGAGAATGCGCGATAACGTTTCGCAACGCGGCTTGCTTGCAGTCAAAATTCCTTTCACCTCCAACCTATGCTCTCTGACGTAAAATTTGCTATTAGGGCGCTCGGCAAGACTCCAGGCTTCACTGCGGCTGCCATCCTGATTCTAGCATTAGGCATTGGAGCGACTACGGCCGTGTTTTCCGTGGTAGAGGCTGTGTTACTAAGACCACTGCCTTATCCGCAGGCACAGGAGCTGGTGTCTCTCCGTTCAGCACTGCAGAACCAATTTGGACAATTCAACGTGCTGGAATTCCGCGCGTATCGTGACCAAACGCGGGCGTTCACCGGCCTGGCAGCGATTGTGACCTTCAATACCAACCTGGTGGATCGGGGGAACGCCCAGATCGTTCAAGGCCTCCGCCTTTCCGCCAACAGTTTTGATCTCTTGGGAGTGCAGCCGGCCGCTGGGCGCCTCCTCAGGCCAGACGATGATCGGGCTGAAGCCCCCAAAGTGGCCGTGCTCGGCCACGGTTTTTGGCAGCGAGTTTATGGCGGTCGGCAGGATATTATCGGCCGCGCGATTGTGATCGATGGCGAGCCACGAACGGTTGTGGGAGTACTCCCAGCGGATTTCCTCCTGCCGGTGAATGGATACCACAACGACGTGTGTGTCCCGCTGCAGGTGGACAATGATCCCCGCATAAATCAGCCCGCTTCGCTGCATGTCCTAATGGTAATCGGCCGACTGAAATCACCTGATCTAAAGCAGGCCGCCACGGACGCTGATTTGGTTTTGGCTGATCTAAGGCGTGACTATCCTCTCGAATTTCCCGGAACCACCGGGACCCAAGTCACGCCGCTGATGGACGATGTGGTTGGCGATACCCGCCCGGTCTTGACGACTTTGCTCGGCGTTGTCGGTTCGTTGCTATTGCTTGCCTGCGTAAACCTCACCGGGTTGCTGCTCGTCCGAGGCTTGGGACGACAGCGAGAGTTGGCGATTCGCGCCGCGCTGGGGGGATCCAAGAACCAACTCATGCGGCTGCTTTTCGCGGAGTGTGCAGTGCTGGCAGTGGCTGGCGGCGCGGCCGGGTTTTTGCTTTCGCAATGGAGTCTCAGCGCGCTTACGGCGCTTATCCCAGCGGATGTACCACGAGCGCATGATATCCATTTCAACGGCCTGGTTCTTGGTTTCGCGGGGTTGGTGTCAGTGTTAGCAGGCGTGGTGCCTGGAATTGCTCCCCTCTGGTTGTGCTCTTGGATCGACCTTCGCGACGCTGTCAATACCGGAGGGCGAGGCAATACCGGTAGCGGCAGCCAGTTACGACTTCGCCACGTGCTCGCAT
>JAOAPP010000451.1 GCA_025462985.1 Bryobacterales bacterium
AATCGCTATCACGGCGTCACCGACGATGTGAAGCAGCCGGTCGATCTCGCGGCGGCGGCTCAGTTCAATGCGATACTGCAGACGCTTGCGCTGCGGGTAGCGGATGCAGCTCAGCCCCCCGCATGGAAGCCGAACAGCTTCTTCCGCCGCTTCTCGAACCATAAGGACTGAACCCAGGCCGAACTTACAGGTTAAAGTAGTGAAGCTCTCTATTCGTGTTTTTTATGGATTTATTCTCTTGCATAAAAACCGCTTCTAGGCTAACTTGGACTCATACGGAAATGGCCTCCGCCTTACCAGGCTCGGCGGTTCCGGAAATCGTGACATGAATCGGCTCTACACAGTCATTACGCTCGTATTGGTAGTACTTCAGGGTACTGCCTAGGGCGTCTCACGAGCGGAAATCGAGGGCCACCCGGCGGTGTACGAAACAGCCGAGGTGGCCTTTTTTATTAATTAAGAGCGCGATGAGTTATCTGCCTAAGGAGTCCTTCTAAAAAACGCCATGTCGTCGAACCTTCTATCAGGGGCGAAGATCCTCCTCAACTGTCTCTCTCAAGAGAATGTGGACGTTATCTTCGGTTATCCGGGAGGCGTAACGCTTCCTCTTTACGACGCGCTTTACGATTACCCGATCCGCCACGTCCTTGTCAGGCACGAGCAGAATGCCGCGTTTGCAGCCCAGGGGTATGCGCGTGCGACCGGAAAAGTAGGCGTGTGCTGTGCCACGTCGGGCCCGGGAGCCACCAACCTGGTTACCGGTCTGGTCGATGCCATGATGGACTCCATTCCGATCGTTGCACTCACCGGCCAGGTGACGAGCAAGCTGATGGGAAGCGATGCTTTCCAGGAGGCAGATACGTTCGGCATTACCCGGTCCGCCACCAAACACAACTTTCTGGTGAAGAAGATCGAGGACTTGCCGCAGGTTATTCACGAGGCGTTTTACATCGCCGCCTCCGGACGGCCCGGCCCGGTTCTGGTCGACATAACGAAGGACGCTTTCCAGGCGCAGGCCCATTATGAGCCTGTTACAGCGATTCATCTCCCTGGCTATAGGGTTTTCAGCGAGGGGCATAGCGGGCAGATTCGCCGTGCCGCCCAGATGATGTGGGATGCAGAGCGGCCGCTCGTGTACGCAGGTGGTGGCATTATCGCAGCAAACGCAAGCGATGATTTGCGCACGCTCGTAGAGGTTCTGGATACGCCATCTGTCTGCACGCTGATGGGCCTGGGCGCCATGCCTTCCGATCATCCGAACTTCATCAGCATGCCTGGCATGCATGGCAGCTATGCAGCCAACATGAGCCTTTCCCATACGGACCTGATCATCGCTCTTGGTGTTCGCTTCGATGATCGAGTCACGGGACGACTCTCGGCCTTTGCGCCCCATGCGAAAGTCATTCACGTCGACGTTGACCCTGCAGAAATCGGCAAGAACCGTAGTGCGGACCTGCCCATCGTTGGCGACCTCAAGCGCGTTCTTCCCAAACTTCTTTCCGAAGTGAAGGAACTGGGATCAGCTTGCCGAGACAAGAAACAGGCGGCACGGCAAAACTGGTGGAAACAGGTTCGCGAATGGAAGGCCGAACACCCGCTCGTTGCCCAGAAATCCGACACTGAAATCAAGCCGCAGCACCTCATGGCGGAAATTGATCGCCTCTCCGGGGGCCGGGCGATTGTCGCAAGCGACGTTGGGCAGCACCAGATGTGGTCGGCACAGCTGATCCGGTTTAATGAGCCTCGCCTCTGGATTAATTCAGGCGGCCTCGGCTCCATGGGCTTCGGCCTTCCAGCCGCCATCGGCGCTCAGTTTGCGCGTCCCGACAAGTTGGTCTTTGCTATTGTCGGCGACGGCGGATTTCAGATGTCCATTCCCGAACTCGCTACGATTGCCAACCACGCACTGCCAATCAAGATCATCGTGATGAACAACGGGTATCTCGGTATGGTTCGCCAATGGCAGGAACTGTTCTACAACAATCGCCTGAGTCAGGTAGAGTTGAGCTCGTTCCCCGATCCCGAGAAACTGGCCGGCGCGTACGGCTTCAAGGGCAGCACAATCGAATCGGTTGCCGACTTCCCCAAAGCGCTCGAAGCAGCCGTCGCGGAACCCGGTCCGTATCTACTTAATGTGAAAGTCTCGCCGTTTGAAAACGTGTTTCCGATGGTCCCGGCCGGAGGCGCCATCAGCGAGATGGTTCTTGGCCCGCCGCAACCGGTGGAAGTGTAGGAACGGGAGAAACATCAGTGCAACAAGTTATCTCACTATTGATGGAGAATAAACCGGGCGCGCTCATGCGGGTCACGGGTCTTCTCAGCCAGCGCGGTTATAACATCGAAAGCCTGACCGTGGCCAGGACGCTTGATCCCACCCTTTCCCGCATGACGATTACGGTGGACGTGGAAGCAAACATCCGGGCGCAGGTCATCAAGCAGATGAACAAGCTCATCAACGTCTTGCAGGCCACCGATATGACCGAGGGACCGGCCGTGAACCGCGAGCTGGTATTGGTACGCGTCCGTACGTCGCAGCAGCAGCGCACGGCGGTGCTGAAGGAAGCAGATATATTCCAGGCTCGCGTGGTCGATTCCACCATGGAAGGATTTGCGCTGGAGGCCACCGGAGATCCAGAAAAGCTGGACGAATTCATCGACGTGATGCGTAGTTACGGAGAGATCGAGATCGCCCGTTCGGGCATTGTCTCGATGTCTCTTGAGAAC
>JAOAPP010000509.1 GCA_025462985.1 Bryobacterales bacterium
GCGTGTTGTGCGACGAACGGCACGATACGCGCAGGTATGTCCTCCCGGCGCACGACAGTTCGCATCAGCGATACGTCGCGCGTATACGCGGGTGAATCCTGCATGCCAAGAAAGAAATCGTTGCCGCCGGTGATGACCCGCATTTTGTGGCCGTATGTGACTTGAAAAATCTGGTCGCGAGAGAGCACTTCCTGCACGTCCTCAAACCGCGTCACGAGTGCAAAGTCTTTCACGATGAGGATCGGCTTCAGGCGGCGCAGCAATGCGAAGATGGGCTCGGGGTGCTGGATGGTGTGCGCTTTGACTTTTTCCAGGAATGCCGACAGGTCCTGCTGTGCTGTGGCCAGTTCTTGGTGAAGTGCGTTTTCAGCTTCATGCACACGATCTCCGAACTCGAGGTTGACGCGTTCGAGCGCTTTTCGCAAGGTTTCAAAGAGTGCCATCGTGTGTTTCAGTGGCTTTCTTGCGTGACTTCTATCTGGGATCAACCGTGCCGGTGGCAATCATGGCGAGAGCGGTCAAGCTCGGCAGGAAGAAGTAGTCTCCGCCGCGGAGTTCCACAAAGTTGGGGAGGGCGCCGCAGATGAATGGAGGATTAGCGTGATCCGCTGTGCCCTGGACGACGAACTTGCCTTTACCCTCGTGATTGCCAAGGAGGAGATCCTTGTCATTACCGAGGCGCGCATCGTTACCGTATTCGATCCACTGCTGTTGCACAAATTCGAATTGCCGGAAGATGCTGGCGTTAAGCGCCATGAAGATAATGCCTCGCTCGTCGCTATCGCTCACGGGCTGACCTTCGGGAACGTATTCGCCGTAGGCCAGCCCGCGGCGCATAATGCGGCGACGGTTCACTAATCCTCCGTTGAAGCCGAAGGCATCACGGGGATGAGTACGGCGGATGTGAGCGCCGAGAGGACAGCGGATTCCGGCAGGGTCTTCGCCGTAAGTGAAATTGGTGTTCTGGTTGGGGTCGGCAACGATCGTAGGATCCGCCATATCAGGAGAAAGTTCGAGAGGGGTACCATCTCGCCAGCGGCCGACGAATTTTGCCGCAAGTTTTTCTTTGCCGCCCTGGTAATGTTTCCCCTTCGCATCGAGGTACGCCCGGAAGGTGTTTACGTTCTGGTGTAACTTGCGATAAACCATAAACGTGCCGTTGCGACCGAGTAAGTGCGGGATAGGAGAGACGGGCAGTTCTCCGGCCTCGTCCGCATAGCCGAGGAGGAACTCTCCGGTGGCCAGTGCCTCCCATTCGCCGCGTTTGGTCAGCTTGCCCTGACCGGGCACGCAGTCTCGCTCTGCCCCCTTGAAATCGGGATTCCCGAAACCGTCTGTGTAGCCGAAGTGTTCCGAAGTTGAGAATTTTCCGTGAAGCCGGATCGCGCCCGCGTCCTGTGATTGCAGAAGGCGTGCCCCTCCCGTTTCGTCGATAAACTGCTGCATCTCGCGAGAGCGGGCTTCGAGAGCCTCGGCGGTGCGTGCGTTCACGGCGAGCCATGCATGAACGTACTGCTCACGCCAGACCGGATCCCATCTTTCGGGGGCGTTTGTTCCAGAGTCGCCCAAGATGTCACTGCGAGCCCGCATGCCCTGCTGAAATTCGAGGGGAAAGCTAAGCAGGCTGGCGAGGGGCAGTGCTAACTGCTCCAAGCCCTTGTGAGTGAACGCGACGTTTACGGTACTCTGCGGTTTGTTATTGATATCCCATCGCTCGCCCGTTGTGACGACGTTCAGTAGCTTGCGCAGCAGTGCCCGCGCCTGTTTCGCCGGCGCCAATTCGAGCAGGAGATAACGCGCATAGGGGAAGTTATAGCCCCTGAGTGCGAAACCCTGGATATCAGAGACATCGATCCTAGTCATGCGGGCGCCTTTCCTGAGCGATGTTACGCGACTCATCGCCTCCGCGAGGGAGTGGAGGGGCATTGTGCAACCGCTCCACGAATTTCCCGAATGCTGCCTGGAGGTCAGCGGGAGGCAAGCCCTCGTGCTTTTCCATGAAGTGCGCCAGCGCAGCCTGTGTCTTCAGCGCGTTTAGCGTGGATTCCACAGTCTGGTCGTTGACGTCGGCAAAGAAGAAGGTAGTTTCAATCTGGCATGTCTTCATATAGGTAATGAAGGCATCGACGGTATCGGTACCAGGGAAGCCCACACAATGCTTCCAGACCGCGTTGACGAACTCTCCCGCCTCGGTGGCCATTCGACGCAAGTAAGTGTTAAGATCGCCGTCGAAATTGGTTTCGAAGAGAAGATAGCGGGACTTTAGATGCTCCTCGCAAGCCGGATGTCCGACGAAGACGACGTCGTCCATCACCACGAGCCGGGCGAGATAAGTGCTCGATAACTGAGCGAAGGGACTGCGATGATCGCGCGGTAGCTGGCTGAGGTACCAACGAATCTGCATGGAGTGACAAAGGTTGAGCTTGTTGTCCTCAATGATCGGAGACAGGGTGGTGAGACCGTAGGTACTGCCGCTGACGTTGGCCATGTCTAGGTGCCTATCGGAGCGATGCCAGTTGCGCCGAGGTCGGGAGAGACGGCGGCCTGAAATGAGAGCCAGGCTTCTTGAAAATCCGCAGGCGAAAGCGACTGACTCGTTTGGGCAAACTTCGTAAATGCACTCTGAACCCGGATGGCAGCTTTCACGTCGTTCGTCGCGGAATGCGGATAAGCGTTGTAGTAGTAATCTGTGTCAAACTGTACGAACGAAATGTAGCGTTTGAACGCAGTTACAGGCCGGGAGCCGGGGTATTTCTCACTCCACAACCAGATGGCGTCGAGCCCTTTATAAAGCACGGCTGAAAAGGCATCGATGTATTGATTCCAAGTGCCGTTGAAGTTGCTGATAAAGAGAAGATAGTCGTACTTGAGCTCTTCGGTCGGCTGCTCGTCGGAAAGACGCGGGAAGGCGTTCCGGCCAATACAGACCCAGCGCGCAAAGTGAATGAAAGAGAGGTTTTTGAGGTCCTTCTGCAATGGCTTGACGGCACCAAGGACAAGAAAGAAGAGTTTCAATAGGGGAGTCTTCCACGGCTTCATGGGCGTAATCGCATTCATGGCGTAAGCCTTGCCGTTGATGTTCGTCATTCAGGACATGGTAACTCAAAGCGGAGTTAGAAGAAGTGTCGAGTTTCTATATTGATGCGACACTCGATTCTCTTTCAAAGGCGTCCCATGCTTTCTCTGCTAGAGAAGCTTTTTCGAGTCCGTTCGAAGCCCTCAACTCTATCTTGGAGCCATACAGTCTGCCTGGAGTTGCTGCAGTTTTCGTTCGAGAAACCGGCGCTCGCTTTCATTGCCGACGAGGGCGAGGGCCTGCCGGTAGCTTTGGGCCGCCTCGTCTGAACGCCCAAGGCGGCGCAACAGGTCGGCTCGGACAGCGTGGAGGAGGTGATACTTGTCGAGGTCGGCTGTGGCTCCGGGTTCGTCGATGATGGCCAGCGCTCGCCCGGGACCATCGACCATGGCGACCGCCACCGCACGATTCAGCAGAACAACGGGTGAGGGCTGGAGGCGTTCGAGGATCTCGTAGAGACGGACAATCTGCGGCCAGTCGGTTTCTTCGGGGCGTGCCGCCTGGCAATGAAGGGCAGCGATTGCCGCCTGAATGGCGTAGGGACCTAAACCGTCGCGGAGAGCTGTTTCCAGGAGCGGCAGCGCTTCGGCGATCTGGTCATGATTCCACCGGGTACGATCCTGCTCTTCGAGAACGATGAGATCGCCTGCTTCGTCGTAACGAGCGTCGCGCCGAGAATCCTGAAGCAGCATGAGCGCCAGGAGGCCGGTGGCTTCGGGCGGAGTCTGGCTCCCCAACAGCGCCTTGACCAGGCGGCCCAGACGTATGGCTTCCGCGCAGAGATCGGCTCGGACCAGATCGGCGCCCCGGGTGGCTGCGTAGCCTTCGGTGAAAACCAGGTAAATCACGGTCAGGACAGCGTCAAGTCGGGCAGGGAGTTCCTGGGTCCGCGGCACGGCGTAGGGTATGCCGGCATCGCGGATTTTTCGTTTGGCGCGGACCAGGCGCTGCGCCATGGTAGTCTCCGGCACCAAAAATGCGCGTGCTATCTCCTCCGTGTCGAGACCGCACAAAGTTCGCAGTGTCAGCGCAACCTGCGCGTCCAAGGCGAGCGCGGGATGACAGCATGTGAAGATCAGCCGGAGTCGGTCGTCCTGAATTCCCTCAGTGTCAAGGTCTGGTTCTTGCGTGACTCCGGCAGGTGAATCCCTGGAGAGAATCTCGACCTTTTTGTCGCGGAGGCGCTGCCGGCGAATTTGGTCGATGGCCTTGTGGCGGGCCGTCTGAATGATCCAGGCACGAGGGAGTTCGGGTACACCTGACACGGGCCATTGCTCGACGGCGGCGGCGAAGGCTGCCTGGGCAGAATCTTCGGCGAGGTCAAAGTCGCCAACCATTCCCATAAGAGAGGCTACAATCCGGCCCCAGTCCGAGCGATACACTGCTTCAACGGCCGTGTTGGCGTAAATAGCCATACATGGATTGTAAAAGTTCGCCCGGACGTGTCGATTTGGGCGCGGGTTGTGCGACTTACTGAAGGAGACCGGAATGAAATATATGTTGCTGATCTACGGCGATGAGGGGGCCTGGACGGAGGGCGAG
>JAOAPP010000512.1 GCA_025462985.1 Bryobacterales bacterium
AAATATAAAAGCCCGCGAAGAATCCAATTCAGCCGCTTGTGCCGCATGACGGCATTATCATGCGCCTTCTGGTTGATGTTTCCGCCATTCAGAAGGATACAGGCGACCTCGGAAGAAATCTATGTAATCCGGCCACCCGATGTCCTCACAAACCTACCTGCCTGACCCTCTCTTCGATGTCTCAGACCTTCAAAGGATCCAGATCAGTGGGCCAGCCGACCTAACGACTCAACGCCAACAGTCGAACTATAGCACAAGCAATAGTAGGGGCTTTGCACCTCACTTAGCCACCGGCATTCGCGTCCGCTTAGGCGCTTCTACGGATTTTTCTGTGTGATGTGCTACAGAGCAACAAGGAGTCACGTTCCCTGCCCGTCCCGGCCGCCCCTCCATCCTAAGAAGACGGATCAACGAGAAGATTTCAACCATACATCTGAGTCACCACTCGACAGCAAATACGGAGCTTGGGGGCGGGATTCTCCCCCCCAAGCTCGCGCCACGAACCTTAACGACCTCCGGCGCTTGCTGCTGCCCCGCCTGCAGCTTGTTTGTTTATCTGAGACTCACCCAGCTGTGTCAGCTTTGCGTCCGCCTTCTTTTCTTCTTCCAGCGTCTGCTGCAAGCTCTGGACACATTCCTGCTTTCCCAACAGCTGGGCAAAATTACGAAGGGACCCGTAGGCAGCCATCTCATAGTGTTCGACCTGGTTGCCTGCAACGATCAGCGCCGCATCTCGGAGCGGTGAAGCGTCCGTCATCTGGATCATCTTGTCCGCTTCCTGCCGCATGGCTTGCAGCACCGTGTTGGGCTTTGTTTCCGGCTGTTTGCCTAGGGCGCTAAACAATTTCTCAGCACGACGCACATGCTCCTGCGTTTCTTGAAGGTGCTGTTCGAAGGCCTGGCGGAGTTCGGGAGTTGAACACGCCTGGGCCAGCTTAGGCAGCGCTTCCGTCAGCTGCTTTTCCGCATCGTAGACGTATTGAAGCCCGTTTAAAAAGAGATCTTCTAGGGATTGAACTTGCATAGTTGACCAGATCCTTTCGACAGTGGTCAGCCTGTGAGACAGCGATGCGAAACACATGACTACCACGAAAAAACACTGAAGATGGACTGGGATTCGCTCGCAGCTGAACTGTTCTGGAATGGGGGCCGACAAGGCCACCGTATCCGGGCTACACTGAACTATGAGCCAGGACATGCTGTGGCTCGCAGCAGCAACTACTTTGATCCACCTCATTGGGATCGGTGGACTGATTCTATGGATGGCGTTAGGCCGTCCGCTCTCGGTTTCGAAGTTCAAGGAACGCTGGAAAAGTCAGAAACGCTCCTTCCTTCCGAAACTGCGCTGAACGTGCGCATCACGCCACAATGGACATCTTCCTAATCATCCTTGGACTGGCATTTCTCATCGCCAGTATGGCCCTGATCCTGAACCCTCCGGAAGCCTGGGTCAAACGAGCGTTCCGCAAAAGCCCAGGCAAGCCGGAGACGCAAAAATCGAGAGAACAGAGCGCATCGGCTCAAGACCAATTGCAAACTCCGGGCAAGGTCGACGGAACACGGTGACAGTCTACATTGGCTGGCCACTCAACCATTTACTTGAAGGGGAGTTATCGCCTTTTTCCGCAGCCGGCAGGACAAAACCGAATGTGGCTCCTTCGCCGGGCCGGCCTTCTGCCCAGATTGTTCCTCCATAATGCGCAACGATTCTCGCGCATATCGCGAGCCCCATGCCACTGCCCGGAAACTCGCGCCGTTGGTGTAGCCGCTTGAACACACCGAAAATCCGTTGCTTATATTCAGGACTGAACCCTATCCCGTTATCGCTGATTTCGAAGCGCCAGCTATCCAGTTCCCTGGCCGCTGTTATCCGGATCATCAGGGACCGCTCCGGAGACCGATATTTTATTGCGTTTCCGATGAGATTTTGAAGCAATTGCACTAAGTGCGTTCGCTCGATGGCCAAACAGGGAAGTTGTTCGCATTGAATGCTGGCCTTGCTTTCACCAATGGCAAATGCCAGGTTAGCTTCGACGTCCTTCATCGCCTCACTGACGTCCGTACAAGAATTCCTCACCGGCGGTGTATCGACGGCAGTTGTGAAGGCAAGCAGATCTTTGATCATGCCGTGCATACGTCCTGCACCCTCAATGCAGAACTCAAGAAATTCACGATCGACTCCGTCAAGACGATCTCCCGCCCGGAGAGCCAGCATTCCTGCGGCGTTTACCACGTTTCTTAGGGGTTCCTGAAGGTCATGGGCGGCAGCGTAGGCAAACTGCCGCAACTCTCCATTCGACTGGACAAGGGCCCGCTCTGCTCTTTTCAACTGATCGATATCCGTGCTGGCTCCGATCCACTGAACTGTGGCGCCTTTCGCATCGGTGGCCGCAAGCGCGCGAGTCACTACCCATCGGTACCCACCACCCGGCTTCTTGAACCGGAATTCGGAATGAAAGACGTGTTTGTCTCGAACACAGGCGTCCCAGAGCCGCGATACTCGCGCCGCCTCGTCGGGATGAATCGAACGCATGAACGTTGAATGCAGATCACGTTCAGTTTGCGGCAGGCCCATCTCCGAGAAGAACCGGGCACTCAGGAACGTGATAACGCCACGTGCGTCCGCGGTAAAGAGAATGTCCGGTACTGTCTCGGCCAGCATTCGGAATCGCTCCTCGCTATTTCGAAGCGCAGCATCGATTGCTTTACGTCCGGTGATGTCGCGAGCAATCTGGGAGGCTCCAATAATCTGGCCCGAGTCGCTGATAATCGGGGAAACGGTCAGAGAGATGTCGATCAAGTCACCATTTTTTCGCTTACGCGCTGTCTCGAAGTGAGCGATTCTCTCGCCGTTCCGGATCCGGGAAAGTATATCGGCCATCTGCTCCGGTTGCTGAGGAGCTCCGAGAATAGAAAGTGGCTTTCCGGTCATCTCCTCTGTGTCATAACCGAACATCCGAGCAGCGCTCTGGTTCCAGCTGGTTACCCTTCCATTCAGATCGATTCCGACAATCGAGTCATCCGACGATTCAACAATTGAGGCGAGTCGCGCTATGGCGAGTTCCATGCGCTTCTGCTCAGTGATGTCGATGATGGTGCCCTGAAGATCTTTCTGGGTATCCGAACCGCTTAAATTACTGCTGCCCCGCCCGCGAACCCAGCGCTCCGCGCCGTCCGGCCTGATAATGCGGTACTCCACATTCCAAAATTCGCGGCCGGACGCTGCCTCGTTGATCGCTGTTTCGACCCGATCGCGATCTTCCGGATGAACAGCCGTCAGAAACTCATCCAACGTGATTGCTGAGGCGGAGTCCAGCCCGAGTATCGACGTTGAACTCTGGTCCCACGAGATCTCTCGCGTTTCCACGTTCCAGAACCACGTCCCCACGCCGGCAGCCTCAATTGCGAGCAATCTCCGGCGCTCGCTCTGGGCTAGGAGTTCATATGCCTTGGTAAGTGCGCCCGTCCGTTCTTCGATTCGTGTTTCCAGTTCCGAATTGAGTCGCCGGACCTGGAGTTCCGCGCGTTTTCGCTCAAGAATTTCGGCCCGCCACCGCTCGGCGCGAGGCAACTCCAGCACACGCGGCACAATTGCAATCAGCAGGATGGCGGTGGGCAAAGAGACCAGCGCCGTGATCGCTTTCACTAAGCCATCAAACCTGTAAATCGGGTGCCACAGGGTCCAAGCCGCCACGGCGTGGGTAAGGCCACAACTCAGGATGAAGAGCCCGAAGAGGGCAAACATCCACGGGAAGACAAGATCGCGGCGACGCCTCACGATTCGAAGAAGGGAGAGCGGAATCAGCGCGTAGGAAGCAGCAATCAGTATGTCTGACCACACGTGCAGCTGAATCAAACCCGGTAATCGCAAGCAATAGACGTGAGGTGCGAAGTCCGTCGAGAACAGCTTTTCAAAGAACTCGATCATACGAAGGACCTGGTGTGAGATACACGATGAGGGACGTTCCGCCCACAGGCGAGGTTTAAATGAAGATCAAGCGGCCGCCCCAATCCTGGCTTTGTGTCCCACCTGGAAGGTTCGGCATTCTCCACACGTTCCGCAGTGGCGACGGGGGCGCGGTGGATGGTGGTCGGGAATGCTGCGACCAGCAACCCGTCAGGTCTTGTGGCCTTTTGCGGCAACCGTATCAGCAATGTAGTTTACTGCAGCCGATCAATTTCGTCCGCGCAATCAATGGGTTTCAACTACTTTGCCCGTTTAGCAATGATTTGACTCTGGATTTTCTGATAAGTAGCCGCGGGGATGATTTTCTTGTTGAGAAGATCGGTCTTGGCCCTATACGGCCTTCCTGCGATGATTTTCTGCGAAAGAGCGGAGCCAATTCCGGGCAATACATCAAGCTGTTCAGCCGTTGCGCTGTTGATATCTATTAACTCAGTCTTCTTCGAACCCGCTTGTGCGGCGGACGTCGCGGCTTTCGGTGCTGTTTTCGTCTGAGCTGCGGCCAGGCTGAGCAGCATCGCAAAGATCAGAAGCAACTTAGTAGGTATCATTTAGAAGATTGTAACAGCGGAGTCGGTTGCCGCTCCCATTCAGCGCTCCTCCTCGGTAACCTGAGTGTCATGTCTTCCAGCGCAGAGTCCAGCACGTCCACCGCGGTTCTTCTGTTTCACGAGCAAGGCGGCCAGCTCCGCCGGATCAACCTTGACGGCCGGCCGTTCCGTATCGGCCGCGCGAGTGCGAATGAACTCTCCTTTCCGGAAAACGCCGAACTTTCTCGTGAACACTTCCTGGTGGAAAGAGTCGGAGACCAGTGGACCATTCAGGACCTGAACAGCAGAAACGGAACAGTGATCGACGGTAGGAGAATTCACGGAAGAGTCCCTCTTTCGGACCAGGACGTGATTGTCGCCGGGCACCTCTCGTTCACGTTTATGTCTGGCGCAGCGGACGCGCAAAACAGGATCCTGCTTCTTGAGGATGCGTCGGGCAGTCCCCCTCTCTCGCACACTCGAAGCACGGATCTAAAAGCGGCCCTAGCGTCCGAATCTTCCGATCATGTGTTCAGCACCGAGCGAGCCCACTTAAGAGCCTTTGTCCGCGCCGGGCGCGAACTTGTCTCTCACAGACCGATGAACGAACTCTTCCAAGTAATTCTGGATATGGCCGTAGATGCCGCCGGGGCATCGCGCGGAGTTGTTGCCCTCCAGGACGGGAATGCGTTGAGCATCCGGGCGCAGCGAGGCACGGGGTTCCGGCTCAGCACGGCAATCGTCAAGCAGGTCCTGACCGAGAAGAAATCACTGCTGATAGTCGACATCGCCGGGGAATCGGAACTCGCAAAACGCGACAGCATAGTCGCCGGCAAGGTTAGAAGCGTGATCGCGGTTCCGCTCCAGACAGAGGACCACGCCATCGGGCTGTTGTATGTCGATACCCCGTCCCGAGTCTTCGCGTTTACATCGGAAGACCTGAATCTGCTCACCGTAATGGCCAATGTCGCGGCGGTGAGAATTGAAAATGCCCGGCTCCTGGAGATTGAACAGGAGGAGAAGCTCTGGGCCCACGACAGACAACAGGCAGCCGAGATCCAGCGCAGCCTGCTTCCGACCTCGGCTCCTGTAATTCCCGGATTTGAGGTGGCCGGATACAATGCGGCGTCCAGAACGGTGGGCGGCGACTATTATGACTTTCTCCCATTGAGTGAGGGGCGAGTTGGCATCGTCGTAGCCGACGTCGCGGGGAAAGGTATGCCGGCCGCCCTGCTAATGTCCGGTCTTCAGGCGAAAGTACAAGTCCTTTTCGAGACTGGCGAAAACCTTGCTACCCAGGTCACAAAGCTCAATCGAGCCCTGACGAGCAGATTTCCCCCCAATCGCTTCGTGACTTTCTTCGTTGCCGCAGTGTCGCCCGAATCCGGCCACATCGCCTTCTGCAATGCAGGGCACAATCCCCCGATACTTCTCGGCAAGAATGGCGCCATGACGCAGCTGAGCGCCAGCGGTCCGGTGCTCGGCGTATCGACGAACTTCTCCTTTGAGGAAGGCGCGTGTGAGATGTCTGCAGGCGATATCCTGGCGCTCTACAGCGATGGGGTGACGGAGGCCTGCGATCCAGTGCGACAGGAGGAGTTCGGAGAAGATCGGCTCTTGCAAACCCTCCTTCAACACCGAGACAAGACGCCCTCGACGATCATCGACGCCGTGATGCGACAAATTTCCGAGTTCACCGGAAATGCTCCTTTGGCTGACGATGTCACGCTCGTAGTGGCTCGGCGCGTGGGCGCTTGATGCTTAGAGGACATCCCGAATGCACGCTTTGAAGTGTCCAGGTTCGACCTCCCTCAGTTCTGGAACCACTTGGGAGCATTCTGCGATGGCGTACGGGCAACGGGTGCGAAACACACATCCCGAGGGCGGGTGGAGAGTGGAGGGAGCATCGCCACCGATTGGAGTGCGACTCCGCTTTGCGCCAGGAACAGGGACCGGAGCGGCGCTCAGCAGCGCTTCGGTATACGGGTGTTTCGGTCCAGCATAAAGACGGCCGGCCGGAGCGGTCTCCATAATCCGACCCAGATACAAGACCATCACTCTTTGGCAGAGTTGCTTCACAACCGCCAAGTCGTGACTGATGAACAGGACAGTCAGAGTAAGCTCTTCCTGCAGGTCCTGCAACAGATTTAGAATCTGCGCCTGCACCGAGACGTCAAGCGCTGAGACGGGCTCGTCAGCGACCAGGAAGGCAGGCTCCACGGCAAGCGCTCTCGCAATTCCGATCCGCTGCCGCTGGCCGCCCGAGAACTGGTGTGGATAGCGGGTGGCATCTTCAGCGGCGAGTCCGACCATGCGAAGTAGATCCGCCACTCTCGCAGACCTGTTGGCTCGGGCGACGAGCTTATGAATGGCCAATGCCTCTGAAACGATCTGGCCCGCAGTCATACGAGGATCGAGGCTTGAGAATGGGTCCTGAAAGATCATCTGCATCTGCCGCCGCACGGGCCGCATGTCGCGAGCGCTCAGGTGCGTGATGTCAATGCCGTTGAAGATGATTTGCCCGTCGCTGGGACCGAGCAACCTGAGAATGGACCTGCCAAGTGTGCTCTTGCCTGAGCCCGATTCGCCGACAAGGCCGAGCATTTCGCCGGGTTGCATTTTAAAGCTGACATCAGTGAGAGCGTGGATCTGTGCCCCGCCGCGCCCCGAAAAATGCTTGCTGAGACGCTTCACCTCCAGCAGGGGCTCATTCATAAGCTGCCGTGCCGTATACAACGAACCCAGTGCTCGTTCCCAGTATGGACCAGATTCGGTATCGCCCTTGAACACTCAGCAATGGCGTACTGACATCGGGGTTCGAAAGCGCAGCCGGGCGGGAGGGTTAGCGGGTTTGGCGGGTTCCCTGGAATGGCTTGAAGTCGCGCCGGATGGCGGCCTATAGCCGGAATGCTGTTCAAGAGCGCGCGCGTATAAGGATGCTTCGGCGAACGAAACATCTCACTCGTCCAGCCATCCTCCACTACGCGGCCGCCATACATCACGGCTACACGATGCGCTATTTCGGCGACTACGGCGAGGTTGTGCGTAACGAACAGGATTCCCATTTGCAACTCTTCCTGCAGCTTTCGCAGCAAATCCAGTATCTGCGCCTGCACAGTCACATCTAGCGCCGTGGTGGGCTCGTCCGCAATCAGCAGCGAAGGGTTGCAGGACAAAGCGATTGCAATCATCACGCGCTGACACATGCCGCCTGACAACTGATAAGGATAGTCTCGGATTCGGCATCCCGCTCCCGAAATGCCAACTTTCTCGAGCATTTGTGCAGCTATCTCAAGCGCCTCGCGCCGCCGTGTCCGCCGATGGAGCATGATCGATTCAGCAATTTGATCGCCCACGGTGTACGCAGGATTGAGAGACGACATTGGGTCCTGGAAGACCATCGCAATCTCGTTTCCCCGAATCGTGCGCATCTCCGCTTCCGAAACCCTGGTAAGGTCTCGATTCTGGCCGTCACGGGAAGTAAATTCAATCCGCCCGGAAACAATTTTTCCAGAAGCCGCAAGCAGACGCAGAATGGAGAGACTTGTCACGCTCTTGCCCGACCCGGACTCGCCGACCAGAGCAAGCGTCTCGCCTCTCCTCACCTGGAAGCTCACGCCGTCAACTGACTTCACAACTCCCGCCCCGGTGAAAAAATGGGTCCGCAGATCTCGCACCGTGAGCAATGGATCGGCGGCGGTTATCATCTTCTTTAGTTTAGATTCCGGGTAGGAGCGTAAAGAGAAGAGATGCGAATTGCGCTAGGCGGTATTCAAACCGAGTGCAGTACCTACAGCCGCATACGAAGCGGAGCCTCTGATTTTCGGGTACTCAGCGGCAATGAGATCTTGACGGATCCGTACTTTCACTTCCTCGGTGAGTTTTCCGAGACATTTTTGCCCTGCTTTTTTGCCCGCGCGGTACCCGGGGGCCCCGTTCTCCGCTCTACCTATGATCTTTTCAAAGCAGAGTTTCTGCGGCGACTGGAGAACGCGGGTCGCGTAGATGGACTTTATCTCGCCATGCATGGAGCGATGTTCGTGGAGGGATTGCAGGATGCCGAAGGCGATTGGATCGAGGCTGCGCGCCAGGTGGTCGGAGACGAGTGTCTGATCAGCGCCAGTTATGACCTCCACGGGAACCTGAGCCAGCGCATCATCGACAATATCGATCTGCTGTCTGCATATCGGACCGCGCCTCACATCGACGTTGAAGAAACAATGGCGCGATCCTGCCGGATGTTGGTGCACTGCCTGAAGGAGCGCGTGCGCCCGACTCTCGTGTGGGTTCCAGTTCCGGTTCTGATGCCAGGCGAACGCAGCAGCACGGTAGATGAACCTGCAAAGTCGCTTTATTCTCAACTGCCCGAGATCAGCCGGCGGCCCGGCATCCTGGACGCTTCTCTGCTGGTTGGCTACGTGTGGGCCGATGAACCCCGCGCGACTGCCAGCGCTGTTCTCACCGGCACCGATCCAGCGATTCTGATCGAAGAGGCGGAAAGTCTTGGGCGGCAGTATTGGGAAGCCCGAGATAAGTTCAGCTTCGGCGTTCCAGTAGGCACAATCGAACAGTGTCTTGACTGGGCTGAACAGACCCAGTCGCAGCCTGTGATTCTCGCCGATTCCGGTGATAATCCGACAGGTGGAGGCGTGGGCGACAGGGCCGAGGTACTGGGGGAACTCGTTCGACGGAATTTCGTCAGAGCTCTAGTAGCGGCGATTGCGGACGAGCCGGCAACGAGGGCCTGCTTTGAAGCGGGCGTAGGGTCGACTCTGGAGCTTAGCATCGGAGCCTCTCTTGATCCTGTCGGCAGCGATCCTGTCACGGTCCGAGCACAAGTTGTCTTTCTTGAAGACAACCAGGCGGTAGTCCAGATCGACGGAATCACGGTCGTGCTCACTGCGTCTCGCCGGCCCTTTCATCACATCGAGGATTTCAGCCGCCTGGGTCTGGATCTGCTTCGCTTCAAACTAGTTGTGGTCAAGTCCGGATATCTTTCCCCCCAGCTCGCCCCAATTGCGAATCCCAACTTCATGGCTCTTTCGGATGGAGCGATCAACCAGAACATTGAAGGCCTTCCTGAAAACGTCTTCCGCCCGCCGACCTTTCCGTTTGATCGTTCCTTCAGCTGGCAGCCATTGGCCCACGTGTCGGCGCGTTCGCCGCATCTAACAGTCAGTGATCGAAGGTGAATCTCAAGAACGTTTCTTCACTCGTTCTGTTCGGACTGCTGCTCCTTTGCGCCTGCAGTCCGATCAGACATCCGGACAGTCAGGTCGTCATTATGCAAACGGAAGCACCCAGGAGCATGGATCCGGCCGATCACACCGCAACCTATACCACTGCGGTTCTCGATCCGATGTATGAGGCGCTCACGCAATTCGATCAGAATCTTCAAATCCGCCCCTCACTCGCTACGTCATGGGTGGCAAACAGTTCCGGCAGCGTTTGGACAGTGAAGATTCGTTCCGGTGTATTCTTTCACGATGGCGCCCCTCTGAACGCCCGAGCGGTAGCAGCATCCTTCAACCGCCTTCTCGATGCGAGGCGCGGCTTGGCAGGCGCGGGAGTTTTCCGTCGGGCAGTCGCGGCGGTGACCGTCATAGATGACCAGACTGTGCGGTTCCATCTGAGGCGTCCCTCCGCGTCCTTTCCTGGCCTGCTGGCAATCGAAAAAATTGTGAGCCCTGCGGAAGACCGGCTCGAAGATCTCGGCCGTAAGGCGGTCGGGACCGGTCCCTACCGATTCTCGGAATGGAAGACAGGCGAGTATGTCCTGGAAACCAGGAATGAAAACTACTGGGGTCCGAAGCCGCGGTACGGGCAGCTCAAGTGGATCTGGAGCTCGGAGCCGGCGCTTATGAACATGGCCCTGCTTGCGGGCGAAGTCGACCTGGTGAACCCGCTGCCGCCTATGTTTGCCGATGCTTTGCAGCATGATCGCAGGATCGCGCTGTTGAAAGGCGAAAGCTCTGCCGTCTTCTGGATTGCACTGGATACAAAGGCGAAGCCCCTCGATGACATGCGGGTCAGGCAGGCGCTTAACTACGCGACCGACCGCAAAAGCCTGATTGCCTCTCAGTTACGTGGATACGGGATCCCGGCCGCTTCTCCCCTGGCGCCGGCCGACGCGGACTTTGATCCTGAAGTTAGGGGATACAAGTACGATGCTGAAAAAGCCAAAACCCTTCTGAAGGCTGCCGGCTACCCTGGCGGATTCACTCTCAACATTGCGGTGCAGGAGTCACAGTCGAACATTATTCAAGCGGTCGCCGGGATGTGGGCGGGAATCGGAGTTACATTGAACATCCATCAGATGGAGACCGGC
>JAOAPP010000149.1 GCA_025462985.1 Bryobacterales bacterium
CTGGGAACACAATGTCCACGCCCCAGGCAGCATCTGGCGCCGGACCTGCACCCCGTATGGGGCCCGGCGGACCTGCACACCGTATGGCGCCCGGCGGAGCAGACCGCCCGGGTGCGCCTGCAGGCCGCTCTGCTGGAATGAATAGCGGGATGGCAGGCGCAGGGCCGCGGGCTGGCGGCGCACCCGGCGGTGGACCGAGTCACAAGTAAGACACTAAGCGACCCGCCTTCGGCGTACGCAGTTAGAGAAAGGAGAGGCCGGCAGCCCTGGGGACTGCCGGCCTCTCCTTTTCGGCGTTCACATTTCGAAGCCCCCCTCCGGATACACTAAAAGGTGAATGGCGGCACCTTTCCAATTCGCTATCTGTAACGAGATTTTGGCGCCACGTCCTTCCAGACCGTGTGCGAGCAGGTCAGCCAGTTAGGATACGAAGGGCTTGAGCTCGCGCCGCATACATTGGCCGAAGATGCTACGACACTCACTTCTGAGCAACGGCTGGAGATCGCCAATCGGATACAGGATGCCGGCCTGCGATTTGTGGGTCTCCATTGGCTGCTTGTCTCACCGCCGGGCCTTCACATCACTACGCCGGACGAGGCGCAGCGGAAGAAAAGTTGGGATTACGTTCACCGGGCAATCGACCTGTGTGCAGATCTGACAGACCAGAACTCAACGGAGAAAGGCGTAATCGTCATCGGATCACCCAAGCAGCGATCGACGGAAGGAAAGATGAGCCCGCGACAGGCCGCCGACCTGTTGACGCACGAGTTGGCCCATGCTGCGCCTCACGCGGAAACCCGGGGTGTCAAACTGCTGCTGGAGGCTCTTTCCCCTCGGGACAGCGATGTCGTGAACTGCCTGGGCGACGCCGTGGCCATCGTCCGGCAGATTGGTAGCCCGGCGGTGCAGAGCATGTTCGATGTTCACAATGCGATCGAGGAAAAAGACCGGCACACTGAATTGATTCGGCGGAATCACGGGCATATTCATCATGTGCATGTCAACGAACTCGATGGGCAGGAGCCCGGTCGCGGCGATTACGATTTCGCCAGGTTGCTTGGCGCGCTACGTGATCTGGACTATAAAGGATGGGTCTCAGTGGAGGCTTTCGATTTCAGCCGCGATCCGAGAGAAATAGCAGAGCGCGCCATCACTCATCTGAAGGCGTCCGAGGCGACGCTGGCTGAGGTTCAGTAAATATGGATCGCTATATTGTCACGGGCGGAGCGGGATTCATCGGATCCGCGCTCGTGCGCCAGTTGCTGGCGCAAGGTCACCGCGTACACGTTATAGATAGCCTCGAAACGGGAAATCTGGACAATCTCGAAGAGGTCGCGGACGAGATTACTGTACATGAGTACGACATACGTG
This sequence comes from Bryobacterales bacterium, assembly GCA_025462985.1. Lineage (GTDB taxonomy): Bacteria > Acidobacteriota > Terriglobia > Bryobacterales > Bryobacteraceae > Bog-105. The sequence goes on from JAOAPP010000149.1 coordinate 1,372, forward strand.
ATTACTCCAGAATCGCCCCGGTAATTGCTGGTGCGAGACGCGTGTTTCACCTGGCCGCTCTTCCTTCCGTGCCTAAATCGATCTTGTACCCGGTACCGAGTCATGAGGTAAATATCGATGGCACCTTCAACGTATTTCGGGCCGCGGTAGAAGGAAAAGTAGGCCGGGTCGTGTACGCGGCCTCTTCTTCTGCTTACGGGGACACCGAAGTGCTGCCCAAAGTGGAGACTATGGCCCCAAAGCCAAAGTCGCCGTATGCCGCCCAGAAGCTGATGGGAGAGTATTACGCATCCGTTTTTGCGGAATCGTTCGGATTGGAGACCGTTTCGCTACGGTTCTTCAATGTTTTTGGACCCCGGCAGGATCCGACCAGCGTTTATTCGGGCGTATTGTCCATTTTTCTGACGTGCCTCATCGAAGGTAGACGCCCCACTATTTATGGGGACGGTGAACAGTCGCGGGACTTCACTTATGTAGACGACGTGGCGGCTCTTTTATTGAAAGCCTCTGAAGCCGGCGATGGCAGCGGCCGCGTCTACAATGCCGGCAATGGAAACCGGTTTACCCTAAACGAGACTTGGTCCATGCTGCAGAAAATTGCGGGTGTGAGCCTTCCACCCTTGTACGGGCCCTCTCGCGCAGGGGATGTGCACGACTCGCAGGCGGATACCACGGCGGCGGTGGCTGACCTGGGCCATGCTCCGAGGTTTACCTTCGAGCAGGGTCTCCGGCTGACGCTCGAGTGGTACCGCGAAGATCTGGAGCAAAAGGGCAAAATCGACCCTGCGGGCGCTAAACTGGTTTTATAGATCTGCGGCGCATCCGCAGCTCGTCCATGCCTTATCTTCAGAATCGATTCGAAAAGAATCTCCTCACAACCTCAGTCGACTACGTATTTAACTGGGCGCGCAAGTCTTCGCTTTGGCCGCTTTCGTTTGGCCTGGCCTGCTGCGCCATCGAGATGATCGCGTCCACAACATCGCGGTTCGATATCGCACGGTTCGGCGCCGAGGTCTTCCGTCCCAGTCCCAGGCAATCGGACCTGATGATTGTTGCCGGAACGGTGACTCTGAAGATGGCTCCGGTTTTGAAGCGCATTTACGATCAGATGCCGGATCCGAAGTGGGTGATCTCGATGGGTGCGTGTTCAAGCGTTGGCGGCCCGTTCAATACGTATTCGGTGCTTCAGGGCGTGGACAAGATCGTGCCCGTCGACGTATATGTCACCGGCTGTCCGCCGCGGCCAGAGAACCTGTTCTACGCCCTCTTGAAGCTGCAGGAAAAAATTCAGCAAACGCCTAACCTGGTTCGTAAGCCGACGCACGTTCGTCTCGAGGAGAGTATGCTCGAAGATTTCAAACGACGTGTTATGGTCGCCCAGGTGAGTGATCCCGCGGAGCAACTGGTGACTCTGTCGTGAGCGCTTCCTTTCGGCTGGGGGCCGATGGGATTTACCGTTGTGACGCCCTGCAGCAGTTTTTGTGGCAGGAGCACGGTTTTGGAACACGTCGCGGAAATCCTCCGGCCGATGTGACGCTGCACCAGGTCCATTCGAACCGCGTGGTCAACGCGAATGACCTCCGAAGCGATCGGACCGACGGGCAAACAGATGGCGACGCGCTGATCTCGGATCGTCCGCGTGAGAGTATCGGCATTCGAACAGCGGATTGCGTCCCGATCCTGCTGCTGGACGCCAAGAACCGGGCGGTGGCAGCTGTTCACGCCGGGTGGCGCGGCGCGGCCACCGAAATTACGAAACAAACTCTGCTAGCTCTCCGCGAGGCTTTCGGAACGAACCCAAGCGCTATCTACGCTGCGATTGGTCCGTGTATCCGACCCTGCTGCTACGAGGTAGGGGAGGAAGTTGCGGCGAGGTTTTCAGCCCAGTTCCCGGAGTGGGGCCGCGAGGACAAAGCCCGCAGGAATCTCGATCTTCCTGAGGCCAACCGAAGGCAGTTGCTCGCTGGCGGAGTCCCTGAAGACCGTGTTTTCGATTGTTGTTTGTGCACCGCGTGCCAGCCTGAGCAGTTCTATTCGTATCGACGCGAGCCTGAGAATCCCGGGCGCATGATATCGTCAATTGCCCGCTTGGCATAGGACTTTCCCTGGCGCAAACCGGCGAGCATCCGCATCTCACATCGGTAAACCGAAAGGGGAATCATGAACCGCACAGCCAAGGCCCAGTGGAAGGGCGATCTGAAGTCAGGGAAGGGAACCATCTCATCAGGAAGCGGTGTTCTCTCCAACACGCAGTACTCATTCCGAGATCGGTTTGAGGATGGGACCGGAACCAATCCCGAGGAACTGCTTGCGGCAGCACACGCCGGCTGCTTCTCCATGGCGCTTTCGCTGATGCTGCAGAACGAGGGGCTGAAAGCCGACAACATCGACACGACCTGCACCGTTTCGCTGCAGAAGGAAGGCGACGGATTCGCGATCAAGAAGAGTCACCTGGAACTGATGGCTACAATACCGGGCGCGAGTGAAGAAGCGTTCAACCGCGCCGCGCAGAATGCTAAAGAAGGATGCCCGGTGTCCAAATTGTTTGATACCGAGATCACTCTGACTGCGAAGCTGCAGAGCTAGGGATCGCCAAACGATGAGACGGCTCGGCAGGTTCATGATTCGGGGCTTGCTCGCCTTTGCAATCCTGTTCGGGATTCTTTCGACGGTTTTCGGCGCGCCGCTTAATTGCGAGAGGCTGGCGGAATTGAACCTTTCGCATACTTCCATCACACTGGCCCAGAAGGTAGCTGAGGGAGCCTTTGTCTCGCCCGGTGAGAAACCGTCGGCACGGAATGCGGAGTTATTCAAAAAGCTGCCCGCGTTCTGCCGCGTGGTGGCGCATTCGAGGCCGAGTGCCGATTCCGATATCGAAATCGAAGTTTGGATGCCGGTTTCGAAGTGGAACGGGAAGTTCCAGGGCGAGGGCAATGGAGGATTCGCGGGCTCCATTGGATACGACCAGCTTGCCGGAGCGGTCGCGAACGGCTATGCTACGGCCGGGACCGATACGGGCCACAAGGCAGACGGGCTGGACGCGAGCTGGGCGTTGGGACACCCGGAGAAGATTACCGACTTCGGCTATCGCGGCGTTCATGAGATGTCGCTGCAAGCCAAAGCCATCATGCAGGCCTTCTACGGAAACGAGCCGCATAAGTCGTATTTCGTGGCTTGCTCAGATGGCGGGCGCGAGGGGCTGATGGAAGCCCAGCGATTCCCGGCGGACTACGACGGCATTCTGGCGGGGGCGCCGGCTAATTACTGGACGCATCTCCTCAGTGCCGGAGCCGATTTGGGAAGGTTGACGAATAATTCTGCCGGTGCGATCCCGGATAGCAAGATTCCCGCGATAGGTTCGGCTGTTCTGGCAGCCTGTGACAATCTGGACGGGGTGAGGGATGGCATCCTGACGGACCCGCGGAAGTGTCACTTCGATCCTGCAACCATCAGGTGCAAAGGTCCAGACGCCGCAAGCTGTCTCACGGAACAGCAAACCGGCTTGCTGAAAAGACTGTATGCCGGAGGGAGGACCTCGACTGGTGAAGAGATCTTTCCGGGCTTCCTGCCCGGCGGCGAGCAAGGCGAAGGCGGGTGGAAGAATTGGATCCTGGGCGGAACTCCTGGGCACAGCACCGGCGGCTCGTTTGTAACGGGTTACTTCCGGAATATGGTGTTCGACGATTCGCAATGGACCCCCCAAATGCACTCAGTGGACGAAGACCTGCGGGCCGCTGAAGCGAAGACGGCGCATGCGGTCGATTCCACGGACCCGGACCTGAGCGCTTTTGCGAATCGGGGCGGCAAGCTGATTGTCTATCACGGCTGGAACGATCCGGCAATCTCGGCTCTGAATTCCATCAACTATTACGACAGCGTGAAGGACAGGATGGGAGCGCAGACGGTGGGGCGTTTTGCGCGGCTCTATCTGGTGCCGGGAATGCAACATTGCATCGGAGGGCCAGGACCCAGTTTGTTCGGCCAGTTCAGCGTCCTTCCACAGCGCGATGCAGCCAGCAGCATCTACTTGGCTTTGGAGCACTGGGTCGAATCGGGCGCGCCTCCCGGCGAAATACGTGCCGCAAAAATGGCGGAAGACGGTAAGAATGTAGCGATGACCCGCCCAATCTGTCCTTATCCGCAGTTGCCGAAGTACAAAGGGAGCGGTGACACAAATGCGGCTCAGAGTTTTGCCTGTACCGCTAACTGAACCTGCCACTGGCAACGGGTGCCGGGACTTGTCTCCGCTGCTGTGCGAAGCCGATGCCGCCCAATGAAAGCACTACCACATAGTTCAGCGCCTGGAACAGGAGAATGTACGCAATAGCTGCTGTACGGCTGAGGCCGAAGGGTGTCAGGATGCTGACGGCTACGAACTGGTAGATTCCAACGTATCCCGGCGTGGAGGGCAGCGCACTGCCGAGAGCAAGGCCCGCGGTCAAAAGGAACGCCATCGGAAGGCTGATTTGGACATCGATGGATCGGGCCAGGGTGACGGCCGTGACGGCGTCAATACACCAGATAATGGCGGTGAACATCACGAACCGGGCTAGGCGGCTGTAATCGTGAAAGCTGCGGATTCCCTGAAGTCCGTTGCGCAAAGCGTCTTCCACCTGCCCGCGCAGTCTGGGCGGCAGCGGCAAAAAGCCAAGGAACTTGAACCAGAAGACTTCGAAGGCGGGGACCAGTACGATGGCAGCGACTCCGGAGAATCCCATGATGGCGAAAGGCTTGGCAGCGCTGGCCAGCCAGCCCGGCCGTTCCTTCATGGTCAGCAGAACAACCGAACTGATGGTGATGACCGCAATCGCATCCACCACACGTTCCGAGAGCGCGGTCGTCAGGACATAGGCCTTGCTCATACCGGTGCGACTGCTGATCATGAGACTGCGGACAACTTCGCCCGCCCGTGCAGGCAGGATGTTGTTTCCTAAATAGCCGGCCGAGGTCGCCCAGAAAGCAAGAGGAATGCTGACTTTGCCCTCAGCCGACAATATGACTCTCCAGCGATAAGAACGCAGAAACAGGGCCAAAGTCATCAGCGCGAGCGCCAGCATAACGAAAGGCACGCGAGCCGAACTGAGAGTGAGCCACACCTGACGCCACTCGATACCCCGCAGCGAGTAATAAAGAAGAACTCCCGCCAGTGCGAGCGATGCGATCCAGTAAATTGCTTTCTTTGATCCCTGAGCCGATGAAGCGGCAGTTTCCACCATGAACTTGCAGTTTAGCCCGGACTGCCACCTATTTTCGTGCTGGCGAGCATAGGCGGGTAATATTACGCAGTCCGTGTAGCCCTGATTACGCTGCTAACCTAATCAAACCCAGCGATCGGAGCACGTCTACCAGCAAATCCATCGTCCGGGCGAGCAGGTTATTTCTCGGCGAAATGCTCATCGTAGACGTTTTCGTCAAACAGGCTGGCAATACGGATATCTTTCAGCGGGAGCGTAATAACAAAGTCGTCACTATTGACGGCTTCGTCCCCCAAGACATCTTCGTAGAAGACGGTTCGCTTGGTCCGGAGCGTTTCTCTGTCCCGGTAGCCGCTGATTATTGGCAGAAGGCGAAAATATTCTTCCTCTGGCGCAAGGTTAGGAGATTCCGCGACGAAGCCGACGTACCATTTCAGCGTGGCCAGAGTGAGCGATACGAGGCGCTCTTCGCGCACTGCATGGTGCAGCAACTTGGTCAGCGAGTTGCCGTGGCGGCGGATCTCAATGTCCTTGGCGCGTTCCGCGTCTAAGAACAGGTTTACGACTACGGCAAATATGGGCCCAAGTGCAAGCGCCCACGCGCTGGTTTCTGAGTAAGGGAAGGGTGCGAATGTGGTCCACCATCGCGCCGCTTCGAGGCCAACGCGGGTCGGGGCGAACAGGATAACGAGGAGTCGGGCCAGAATAACGAGACCAGTACCCGAGAGTGCCGAGTAGAGCAGCAGACGGTAGCCATCCAGACGCTGCGCCGCGAAACGAAAGAAGTGGGTGATGTGGAGAAAGAGAAACCCGCCCAGAAGCGGCAGCAGCAGCAGATTCCAGGGCATCCGCCGGGGTTAGCTGGCTACCGGCGAACGTCTGACGATGGAAATGCCTTGTCCGCGGCCGCTTTGGACCAGTTTGTTGGTGGACGCAGAAAGCTTCCGGAGGGTCGCCTGTACCTTAGGGGCCTGCAGAAGAGCGTTCGTATCCACGATTGTTCTCCCGTCGAAGGTCACATACGAGGTTTTCTTTTTCATTCCGTCTTTTTCAGTTTACGGTCAGTGAGCCCAATTAGCCAAATCTAAGTGGGCGGGCGCGCTGCTCACCACTGTGCCTGGCCCGTCACAGCACCAGACGCTCGAAAAGTTTCTGCAGGACCGAAGCAGGGTCCGCGCAGATCCCCGAGTGAACGGAAGAAACCTGGATGACGGTGCTCCGCGGAGCCACCAGCCAGTGGAACCGTTCGCGAAGCGTAAGCCGGCCGATTGGTCCGGAATCTTCAAGCCCTTCGCAGATCTTTGGATACGCATCGAGGTGTCTTTTCACGTCCGGTAGATCCAGTCTCCGGGAGAACACGTTGAGCCGTGCGGGATCCCATTGGATGCGCGTTCCCAAGAAGTTCTTTTGCAGGCAAAAAACAATCACTCCGACATTGATAAATTCTTGCCGCTCCACCCGTGGTACAAGGCGCAACACGGCGTAATCAAACGAGCTCAGCGCGTGCACGCAGGGCCTCCTCCACAAATGACGAGGCGGCCTGCAGTCGAGCGGACAAGTACCGCACGTACGCCGAGCGGTCCTCAGTCAGCCACCCGTTCGGAACCATTGCCAGAATTTCGGAAAAGATGCTCATGCCGAGTCGCGCCCGAAGTCCAGGGTCGACGGCCGCGATTTCTGTGGCCCACGGAAGGAGAACATGGTCGCCAACGCGGGCGAATGGCGAAACGGCATTTGCTTCGGCAGTGCACCAGTTGTGCTGAAAGATGAGACTGGCGCCATGATCGATGAAGTAAAGAGACTTGTGCCACCACAGCAGATTCGGGTTGCGGGCGGTGCGATCCACATTGCCGACGAAGGAGTCGAACCAGACCGCAGTTGAAGCAGTCGTCGGGTCTGCGGAGTCTCCTGCCGCTGGGTCGAACATCAGGGCGCCCGGCAGATAGTCGAGTCCGAGATTCAGCCCCGTGCTGGCCTCGAGCAGGTCGCGAATTTCTTCATCGGGTTCATTGCGGCCGAGTGCGCTGTCAACCTCCATCGTGACGAGTTCCGGCACTCGCAGTCCTAAGACTCTGCCGATCTCGCCTGCAATCACTTCGGCGACCAGCGCCAGCGGACCCTGTCCAGCGCCTCGAAATTTTAGGACATAAAGGCCTTCGTCATCGGCTTCAACGATTGCCGGCAAAGACCCGCCCTCCCGCAAAGGCGTGACGTAGCGCGTGGCATGAACCGTCCGAAGCATTGTTTCCAGATTCTAGCGGACGGTCGACATCGGTGCTAATAGAATGGTGCCAGCGCACAATGCATTTTGTTCTTCAGCAGTCCTCAGTCGGCCGCTTGCTGACGTGTTTAGCCCTGGGCGTGGGCGTTGTTTTCGGACAAAACGACCCGACACCGCCGAAACAATCAGACCAATCCGCACAGGTGACCACCGGCCAGGCGTTGTTTCAGCAGCGCTGCGCATTTTGCCACGGACGCGATGCCGCAGGCGGAGAAACAGGACCCGACCTGACCAGTTCAAAACTGGTCGCCGAAGATTCAGCCGGCAACAAGATTGGGGTCGTGGTCCGCAATGGCAGACCAGAGAAAGGTATGCCTCCGTTCAACGTTTCCGATCAGGAGATCGCAGCGCTGGCGGCGTTCATTCATGACCAGAAGAAGAAAGCCGATTCGCAACAAGGCGGACGCAGAGGCGTTGATGTTGCGGATCTTCAGACAGGCAACGTCGAGGCAGGGAAGAAATACTTCAATGGGGCTGGCGGATGCGCGTCCTGCCACTCGCCAACGGGTGATCTCGCCGGAGTGGCTAGCCGCTTCCAGGGATTAAAGCTCGAAGAGCGATTCCTGTATCCCGAGGGCGCTCAGGCCAAGCTGACCGTCACCTTACCGTCAGGACAAAAGTTCACGGGCAAGCTGATGTATCGGGACGAGTTTACGGTAGGCCTTCGCGATGAACAGGGATGGTATCGCTCCTGGCCTGCCAAGCAGGTCAAGTTTACGGTGGACAACCCGGCAGAGGCGCATGTCGAGTTGCTTGGGAAGTACACCGACGACGACATCCACAATTTGATGGCTTATATACAGACACTTCGCTAAACGAATGAATCTCATCAGAAACTTTTTCGCCGGCGTAGCCGTGTCGCTCG